>JBPYDQ010000395.1:0-4638 GCA_051986135.1 Terriglobales bacterium
CGTCGGAGGGATTCACGGCAACGCATCGTTCCGCATGAAGAATGGCATGTTCACGATTTCTGCCCACTGGCGTGTCGGCGTAACAGATGTTCCCCTCCGCGCGATAACACGGCCAGCCTGCGCGGTAGTACCAGCAGCGGGTGTCCTGCGAAATATTGCCGCCGATCGTACCCTGGTTGCGAATCTGCGGTGAAGCAACCAACTCCGCCGCCTGCGCCAGCAAACCATATTTCTGTCGGATGATGGGATTTTGGCCAACCTCGGTCAGTGTCGTCATCGCTCCAATTTCGACGCCATCCGCCGTCTCATGAACTCCCTTGAGCTCGTCAATGCCACCCAGATCGACAACCGCCTTGGGCTTCTTGATGCGGTCTTTCAGCCAATCCATACTGTCGAGTCCGCCAGCCAGCACTAACCCATCGTGCCCATTCTGTTCCAGAAGCTTCTGTGCGTCTGCGACTGAACTCGGCTGATACAACTGGAATGCCGGTATCACGTCTCGGATTACTGCCATAATGCTCTCCCTTTCAAATCGGCTAAATGTGTGCGGTCAGCGGGTCCTGCGTCGGCCGCCCTGCTTTGAGCGAGGTCAGAATTGTGTCCAGGTTCACAGGTGCACGGCGGAAGATCTCATCTCCGAGGGCATCGGACAAAGCATTCAAGATCGCTCCACAGCCTCCCCCCACGGGAGGTTCGCCGATCCCACGCGCGCCTACCGGCGTCTCCGGATCAGGAATATCCAGCGCAGCCCACTGCATGTTCACGGGCACATCCAGAATGGTCGGAGGCTTCGTGTGATAAAAGCGCAGCGAAATCGTATGGCCATAGTGAGGATCCAACACCCACTTTTGGCCGATGGCGTGGCCAATGCCAAGGATTGATCTACCGAGAATCTGACCAGAAAGCGACTTGGGATGGATGACGGTTCCGACATCGGCTACGGCAAGAAAGTCGGTGATCTCGTATTTGCCGGTTTCAACGTCAACCTCGACTTCGGCGAAGCTGGCCACATACGAAAACGTCTGGCCGTCGTGCGGATATTTGTCTTTCGCCGAAGCCACCAGACCCTGCCCGGCTAAGGCCGCGATTGAGGCCTTCGTGAACTTGTTCACATCCTCTGGCGGTTCGTGACCGTCATATTTACCACCCAATTGAATTGCGCGCTGCGCCGCCTGCGCCAGCGTCATGCTTCTGCCCCCACCCTTGCGAAAGACACGCTCATTTGCGACTTCATATTGTTCCGATTTGCCGCCAAGAGTCTGGGCCGCGATCTCTTGCAGTTTCTGCTTGCCATCGATGGCGGCCGCATGCGCAGCACGCGTCATGGCGTGAGTGGTCTGGCTTCCTCCTGAGACGCAGGTCCAAGGCAAATTCTTACCTGTGTTGCCCCAGGTCACATCGCACCTCTCCCAAGGCACACCCAGAACTTCGGCGACGACACGGTGCACGTCATGCAGAGATTCAGTGCCCAGGTTCCCGATGCCCGATTGAATTGCGATCCGGCCATCTGGCTTGATGACAAAGAGGCCGTCGTATCCGATCGATCCTCCAACGAAGCAGCTCGAAGAAACGCCGACGCCGCGCACCTTCGTTCCGTTCTGCTTCGGCCGCGCGATACGCTCTTTCCATTGGAACGTTTCGGCGCCGCGATCGAATGCTTCTTTCAGAAAAGCGCTCGTGCAATGCGCCCGCGTTCCATTTCTCACCGGGCCCACCGGCGACTTACCTGCTGGACAGTTGGTTCGCCGGATGTCGATCTGATCCAACCCGAGTTTGCGTGCGGCCTTGGAAACAATCGTTTCCATAATGACGATGCCCTGCATTCCGCCCGGTGAACTCTGCGGGCCGCGCGGCGGAGTGTTTGTGAGAACCGTCGTACCACGCCAGCGCATGGCCAGAGGCTGGTACAACAAGGAAACAATATTTCCGGAGGTGTTCGCGTCGCCGACTGCATCGTAGGGGCCGTTGTTGCAAATAACGAACATATCGAGCGCCGTAATGCGGCCATTCGGGGAAAAGCCGACTTTCATGCGGCCGTTGAAACCGGGTCTCGCTCGCCCGATGAAATGCTCCTCTTCGCGGCTGATACGCATCATCACCGGAGCATTGGCCTTTTTCGATAACAAGGCAGGAATGATGGCAAAGATGTAACCCGTAGCCTTGCTGCCGAAACCGCCTCCGGTGTACTCGCTGACCAGCACGATTCGGTTCGGATCGATGTTCAACCAACGAGAAAGGCTGGCCAACGTTTGTACCGTGCTCTGAGTTCCCATATGAACGAATACTTTGCCGTTCTGCCAATACGCCAAAGTCGTGCGAGGCTCCAGAGTTTCGTGGCTCGTGTCGGGTGTAACGAATGTTTCGTCCATAATCAATGCCGCGTTTTTGAAACCGGCATCCAGATCGCCCACAACCCACTCGTCTTGCGCTTTTCCCATGGGTAAGCGCCCATGGTTTGCCTCCGCGAAATCGGCTTCGGTCCACTTCAACTCTCCGACGTGGGCCACCGGAGGGCTCGGCGGTTTCTCTCCGGGTTTCGGCTGCGGCATTGGCGGTCGGACCCAGACGTTACCCTGGGCGCGAGGGTTCGGTCCGCCGGGACGAAGCGTATCCAACGGATCGATCGCGAAGGGAAGAGGCTCAAACTGGATCTCGATCGCTTCAATCGCTTCCGCTGCCGTGTATTCGTCGACGGCCGCCACCGCCAGCACGGGCTCGCCATGGTAGAGGGGTTCATTCGTGAGTGCCTTTTCGCCCAGCGGATTCGCCTTGATCGTGACCCCAAGATCGGTGACGCTGTCGGCCGGCGCCGGAAGATCGTCCTGCGTAAGAATTGCTCGTACGCCCGGTATTGCCATTGCTTTGCGGACGTCCAAATGTTTCACGCGACCGTGCGGGACCGGACTCAGCAGCAACTTGCAGAACAACATGCCATCAACGCGGAAATCCTCGGCGTATTTCGCTTTCCCCGTGACCTTGGCGTACAAATCAGGCGTGGGATAGTCTTTGCCGATAAGTTTGTACTGCGTCCCGAACTTCTGCTGATTGGGTTTCCATTCCGAACTAGACATGTTGCGCCTTTCTCATATTTTCCGCGCCGCGCATCATTGCGGTGAGGATCTTGTCGTAGTCTTGGCAGCGGCACAAATTGCCCGAAAGGCCATGCGCCATCTGCAGTCGGGTGGGATTCGGATTCTGCTTGAGGAAGCCAACCGCGGACATAATGAACCCGGTCATGCAAAACGCACACTGGAAGCCTTGTTCATCGATCACGCCTTGCTGCACGGGGTGCAGAGTGCCATCTGGCTTCGCCAGGCCTTCGACGGTCAGGATTTTTCTGCCACGCACAGTATGTGTCAGGACAGAGCAAGAATAATGCGGCACGTCATCTAAGAGCACAGTGCAGGCGCCGCACTCTGCGCGGTCGCAGCCGAGCTTGGTGCCAGTGAGGCCTAGTTTGTATCGCAGCGTCCAGGCAAGGGTTTCCTGCTTCATGACGTCGACGCGACGCTGCTGCCCATTGACGTTGAGAGTGATGAGACGTTCGCCCAGGCCGGGCTGTTGTTGGCCTACGAGCGAGCCTCGAAACAGATAGGTCGCCGACGAGGCTGCCACACCTCCAGCGATGATCCCTTTGATGAAGTTACGCCGAGAGACGCCCTTCATCGCCTGGTCTGCGGTGGCTCGTAGCTTGTCGTCCATTTTAGGTCACCTCTCCTGCGTTAGTCCCCAGGCGCATTTACGGCCCACACTGGAAATGCGCAACACAAACCCGTAAGGTCAAAAGAATTGTACAGAATTGTACTCCCACCTTTCGGGGAAATCTCACATTAACTTGATACTGTTCGTCGCTGACTTTCTCTTTGCCGTTCAGACTGTCTTGAGTCACGATGCGGGTCATTGGGTGGTGCACCCTGTCGGTGCGTTTCTCGAGGCAAGAGCCATGCCACAGCCCCTAAGATGAATCTCTCAATAGGGCCGCCATAGAGTCCTGTATGCTCAGAAGTGAAGACAAAGACTTAGCAAATCTACTTTCGCTCGATAGTATCCGCTAAGGCTTCGCAACCCGGGGGTTTTTGACACCGTTGCCGGTCAGCCGCTCGGCCCGAGCGGGAGTCAGCGGGCCCATCCCAGCCTATTTCTCCGAGGCGTTCCGAAATCCGCGGCGGACTAACTCTCTCCGGATTGGCAGGAAGGGATCCAGAAGAACCACATCAAAATCGCCGCAGAAGGTGCGGGACTGAGCGCCGGACCGGATGGCACCTGCTGGGCACCTCTTGGCGAAGCTGGAGCACCGATGAAGGTACAACAGCGGGCAAAAGCGCAGAGCAGCTTGGGCCCGAGCTAGTTGTGAACCATCTCGACGGTAATGAATTGATCAGGCAGGGAGTGGCAGGGGGCTTTCGGAACGCGTATCCTCATCCTTGACAGCCTCGGTCAACCAATCCACTGGGTTGGCCGCCAAGCCCCCAACCAAGCTGCTTGACGCATTCGCTCTCTGACTACCTTAGAGACCCAGTCCCTCTGATAGGTTCAGCATCTGCCACGCCGGAAATTTGACCGGCTCCTAGACCCGACTCTCGTGGTTAGAGGCTCGTGTACGCTATTGACGCGATCGGCTAACGAGTGAAACCGGTT
>JBPYDQ010000396.1:0-4351 GCA_051986135.1 Terriglobales bacterium
CGTAGGCGGGCATAAGCGAGGGCTTATCGCGTTGGACCCCTTTGACTTTGTCTTTGAGCAATGCGCGTAAGTTGCCGTTCATATCCCGCAGTTGAATCGAGAAGTCGTCCTCATTCAGGCGGATTCCGGTGACGGTCTCGCCGGATGCAATCGTGACCCGGACGGCCCGGTAATTGAGAGGCAGGTCGGCTTCGGGGCTTACGATCGACTCCTCCAGATACTTCAATTGCCGTCGCCGCCCGACGCGTGTCAGGTCGGGGCCGATGACGCCGCCCTCCTGGCCGATGGCATGACATGTCTTGCAACCGCCTTTGGAGTCATAGACGATCTTGCCGGCCGCGGGATCGCCTGGAGCTTTGGGCTCGTTCAAGCCCTGGCTACCGAGGCGCTTCACAAAAGCGACCAGGCGCCAGATGTCCTCGTCGGGGCCGCGGGTAGGCGGCATATCCGATCCGGGAATACCGTTGCGGATGGTTTCGAAAAGCTGGTCATCCGCGCCCCCGAAGCGGTATTCGCCGAGCGTGAGATTGGCTCCGCGACCGCCGGTTCCGTCGTTGGAATGACAATAGGAGCAGCCGCCGCCGGTAAGGAAAGCCTTGCGGCCCAATTCGGCGTCCTGAGGAGTTTCGAGCGGATTGGTACGGGCCGGTGCAGCCCCTAGCGGAATGACGACACCATTGGGGGTTTCCTGGGCGAAGAGGGCGGTAGCGAGGGCGAGCAAGGCAGTTGCCGCGAGGGGAGCGCGTTGCCTGGTGAAAGCGCCTGGCCCACCAAAGCCAGGCGCGCCGGGCAGGCCGGCGGCAAAGACCGCCGGCGCTACCAGAGCGTGTTTGTTCGCGGGCATCGGCTAGAAGATGAATTTCAGCGCGAACTGATACTGCCTGGGGTTGAGGGCTGCATTCGATGCCGTGATCTGGCCGAAGCCGCCCGCGCCGAGAACCGGCGTTGCGCCCGGCGCGCCAGTGTTGAAGCCGGGAAGCGTTGCGCTCCACTTGGTGATGTTGATATTCGGCTGGCCGAAGTTTTCCGTATTCGTGATGTTGTAAACTTCCGCGCGGAATTGCAGCTTCTTCGCCTCACGGATTGGAAAATCCTTGAACAGCGAGAAATCGGCGCTTCTCTGATGGGGCCCATATAACTGGGACCGTGTTTCGCTGCCAACGGTACCCACTGGCTGTGGAGTAAATGCATTGACGTTGATCCAGTTGGTGTAGCTCTGGTTGGCTGGGACATACGACTGTCCCGCCACTAAATTCGGACGGTCCGCCGTCACCAGGTTGCTCACGTTTGACGGAACCGGAGTCGCGGTATCGAGTACCGAGAAGGGCACACCCGACTGATAGAAGGCCAGCAGGTTGGCCTGCCATCCGCCAGTTGCCAGTTTCATCATCCGGCTCCCATTTTTCCCGAAAGGTAACTCGTAATTCACGCGGAAGGAAAGGCGGTGCTTGATGCCGATATCGGAGTTGCCCCAATCGTAGCTACGGTTATTGGGGAGAATCGCCCCCACGGTTGCCGCGCCAGTGGTACCGCCGTCGGAAATGTTGGTGAGATTGCGGGCGAAGGTGTAATTGACGTTAGCGGTGAGGCCCTTGGCGTAACGTCGCTCGAAACTGAACTGCGCGGCGTTGTATTCGGAAGCGCCGGTGGCAGTGTAGTAGTTGATAGCCGCCAGATTCGGCATCACGCTGGCAAACACGCGCGGATTATAGACTCCGAGGCCAGCCTGGCTGGGCGGCGGAATGTTGATATTGGGAGCGTACTGCAAATGGCGCGCGACCTGGCCCACATAGCCCACGCTGAAAACATTGGCGCCAATCTGCTTCTGGACCGTTGTGTTCCATTGCATGATGTAGGCCTGCGGGTAATCCACCGCGTGGGCGTAAACGGTGCCGGGAAATTGGTTATTGAGCGCAGGAACGGTAACGGGAGGGGCGCCTTGGGAAAGCTTGCCTGAGCCGGGCGGGCACGCCGATGCGCCGGTGCCGGTCTGCGGGAAGCAATCGAGAGTGAGGGGAATAAACGGCGGATTATAGAGATTCATCGAGCCGGAAGCATAGTCCTGGGCATACCGGCTGATGCCGAAACCGCCGCGGACTACAAACCCTGCTTTGGGAGTGACGGCGAATCCCAACCGAGGCTCAAAATTCGTCCAATAAGACTTCACCCCCGCCGTCCCGCCTACCCGGAATGGATCGCAATTGGAAGGCGTGCAGGCCGCGGCCAGCACCGGATCGAAATTTGATCGCTCGCCTTGCGCGGCAGTGATGGGGCTGAAGTGATCCCAGCGCAAGCCCAGGTTGAATGTAAGCCAGGGCTTTGCGCGCCAGTCATCCTGCACGTACACCGCCGGCTCCCAGAAGCGGAAGTACTGCCGCTTGGGATTCACCTGCCGTTGAATCTCGTCCGGCGTGCCCTGGAGGAAGTTCTCCAGGTCGACCAGCTCACTCTGAGTGAACCGGAAGTAACCCAGGCCGAAGGTATTCTGATAATAATTGAGCTGCCGGCGGATCAGGCTGGCGCCCGCCTTCACGTTGTGAGTGCCCCTGGTCCAGGTAAGAGAGCCCTGCTCCTGGAAAACGTTATTGACGTCGAAGATCGGCACATACCGATCGTCGCCCAGGGTGAAGCTGCTGCCCACGGCTTGCATGGGAACGATGTCAATGGTTGCCAGGCCTGAAATCTGGCTGCTCACGTCGGTATTCGGCATGCCGAACTTCTGGCTGGCATTGCTGCCTTCGTTGGGGGCGGACGTGTAGAGCCAGAGCCGGGTAAATCCAGCTTTCAATTCCATCAGCAGAGTCGGAGTGAAGATGTGGACGTAGTCCGCCATGTAGCCTTGAGAATCGGCTTCGGAGGGTCCCGGGAAGATTCCTCCACCTGCGCTGACAGTCGTCCCATCGACGGTGGCGTTGGGGAAGAGCGCCGGCTGCGAGTTGTAAGTGGGATTGTAAGAGAAACGCGCGAAGAAGCTGTCCCTCTCCGAGAAGTGATGGTCGAGCCGGGCGTCGTAAGTGGTGCTGTTGTAAATCTTGGTGACGTTGGCGTTATAGTTGGCGCCGAGGGATCCGGCGGGCCCGTAATTCGGCGCGGGGAACAATTTCCAATACTTCAGAGCGACCGGATCGAGTTGGCTAGCCGGAATGATCTTTCCGCCGGGTTGATCGCTGAAATTCCCCGGATTCTGCTCTTCGAACAGCGTGGGCGTAAATATGAGACCCGTGGGAACACCCTGGACAATTCTCAGGGCTTCGACATCGGCAAAGAAAAACGTCTTGTCCTTTTTGATGGGGCCGCCGACTGAGCCGCCAAACTGGTTCTGGCGGTACTCCGGACGCGGAACACCGGCGAGGTTAGAAAAGAAATCATTGGCGTTTAACTTGTCGTTGCGCAAGAACTCGTAAACGCCGCCGTGAAAGCCGTTTGTTCCGGACTTGGTAAGCAGATTGATCACGGCGCCGCCGGCGCGGCCCACTTCGGCCGGGTAGGTGTTGGTATCGACCTTCACTTCCTGGATCATGTCAATCGATGGCCGGATCAGGATGGTGAACTGCTCGCGCTCATTGTTGTCCATGCCGTCGATCAACTGGTTGTTGAAAGTTTCGTTCTGGCCGTTGGCAATGATGTTGGCGGTCTGGCGGCGCTCGTCCGGCCGCGTACCACTCAAGATCGAATTCGAAGGTCCGGCGGCGACTCCAGGGGTGGTCTGCACCAGGGTCACGAAATTGCGCCCGTTGAGCGGCAGATCCTGCACCGATTGCGAAGCCAGTGTAGTCGTCAGAGTTGCCGAATCGCTCTGTAACGCCGGGCTTTGCGCCTGCACCTCGACCGACTGTGCCACATCGCCTACTTGCAACACTACGTTGGCGCGAGCGCGATCGCCGGCCGACACCGTTAAATTGACCACCGATTTTTTAAAACCAGACGCTTCCACCGCAATCGTGTACTGCCCCGGTTGCATCAGGTTGAAAACGTAATCGCCCGCCGCATTGGTCGTGGCTGTTTTTATCTCGTTCGTCGCCACGCTTTGCACGCTGACCTTTGCATCTGTTAACACCGCGCCCCCGGCATCGCTGACGGTGCCTAGAATATCGGCCGTATTGACTTGCGCCGAGATCCAGCCCATCGCGAACAGACAGGTCGCCAAAAGACACACTAACTTCCTAGAGAAAATTCTAGACATCCCCATCCTCCACACCCAGAAGTAATTACAGGCAACGGGAACTATATACCGTCGGATAGGGGATGTCAATGGAGGCCCGGAGACCTGGGGCCGGTTGCGGCGTTAGTGGCCGGCGACCTCGGCCATAGCGTGTGCCAGAGCTTCATACATCGAGCCGGGCGCGCCGCA
>JBPYDQ010000397.1:0-2734 GCA_051986135.1 Terriglobales bacterium
TCGCCTGGGAAGCGGCCGCAGCCAGTAGCGTCATGAAATCGTGAGCACTCTCGATGGTTCCGAACGGATCATCCGTTTGCGACTTCATTGGGGGAATCTCCTTCAGTTTCTCTGAAGTTCGTCAGCCCGGTCGTTCTCTGCCAAAAACGGAAGCGCTAGTGTACGACATTCAAGCCGCTCTGGGTAGCGTTGACTATCTTGGATTTGGAGAACGGTGAACTAGTGATCGGACTCACACCAGCCGTGCGCTTTGGAGGTTCGTGCTCAGATGGGCGGAATCTTGACGGCACGGGGAACGGCAACCCCGCACTCTGTCCTGCTGCATCGGAGGCGCTGATTTTTTTCGTGGTATTCGTCCGGGGAAAAAAGGAGGATCGAATGAATCGCAGCACGAGCCGCCACGTACTGCACTGGTTGGCAGTCTGCATGGCCCTCACCATGGCATGCGTCACCAGTGCACTGAGTCGAGCGACTCTGTTTGGAGCAATAGGCTGCCAATGGAGCAAACTATTGTGAACAGGTGAGATCACTCGTTGGCAGGATTCACAGGCCGGAGGTTGGCTCTCGTCTACGCCAACGCCATATTCACGTTCTCAATGGCCTCATCGACTTCGGCTGTGTTCTTGTAGCCGACGGTCACGCAATCGACGCCTGCATTTCTGAATGCGAACTTCATCGCCTTCTGCCGATCCTCGCGGTTAAATGTGCCCTCGCCGATGAGTTTCATTGAGATCACGCCCATTCTTTCTTTGCGAACTTCCTTTACGTGCTCGACCACCTCCGGCACGTTCCCTAAGCCTTGCGTGGCGTAATCTTCAGCGTCCATGCTCTTGCCGGTGTGATTCATGCGGATCATCGCAACGTCAAGCCACTTATTTCCGGGGACCCGTCGCAGGGCAGGAAGTCCGTGCACGGACGCGCCATGACTCACCACAACCTTCTTCGATTGCGCTTCCAGAATCGCGTCCTGCCATCGGCGAGTGTCGCTTGGCCACGTCCCAGTATGTTGCCAATGCAACAACATGATGTCGAAATACTCGGTATTGGCCAGCTTGCGCAACTCGTCCAATTTCTGGCGCGGGTCGACCCCATCTCGGGTGGTCACCTTCGACATCAGCTGATACGTATCCCGCGGAATACCTTGCAAAGCGATCCCCAACATCCTGTGCATCCCACCGTAGGATTCGGCAGTCTCGAAGAATCGGATGCCGTGATCGTAAGCGTAGCGCACGAGCCGCGTGAACCCGTCTTGTCCCAGAGCGCGCTGTGCCTCGCCGCTGAAGCTCCCGGTACCAAACGCAAGCCGCGTTACTTTCACCCCAGACCGTCCCAGTGTCACGTAGCCTGTTGCTGTCTGGCGCTCCGCCAACAGTGGAACGCTTCCCGCAACCGCAAGTGTTCCGGCGGCTAGTCCGCCTTTCAGGAACTCACGTCTGGTGAACTTTGACATTTGGTCCTCCACGATGCCGCCATGGGAGAAATGTTATCACTAGGTTGCGACGACCAGGAAAAGATCGAATGATCGGCAAGTGATCGCTCCCATCGCCGTGCAGGCTTGGGAGAGAATGGCGCTTCGAGGTGATCAGTGCAAACCCTGATCGTCGGGGCGGATTTTCAGATCTTGATTTTCTTGAGAATCTACTTGAGAGTCTTGACGTAGTCGGCAATCGCTTTGGCTTGGTCCTCGCTGAGGCCGGAGATGCCTTTGTTGTGTGGCGGCTTGCTGGTCGATTCTCCTTTGGTTAGATGTTCTGCAATTTGGCTCGCGTCCAGACTGGTTCCCTTGAGGGCCGGCGCCTTCATCGCTGCTTTGCCTTCGCCACTGGCGCCGTGGCAACCCGCACACTTTGTTTTGTAAAGAGCTGCTCCTTCATCCGCTGCCCATGAAGCCGAAGACAGAATCAGAAATATCGTGGTCAAGCTGACTACACCTGTGCGTTTCATAGGTACACTCCTGTCGTGTCCAGAATATTTTCTTTCACGGAATAGGGAATCCTACAATATGGAATTCCCTGTATTTACGAAGGGGAGATACTGACAATCGTGACCGAAGTCGGCGCACGGCCCCGACGTCGCTAGTTGCGCTCCTCTGGCATAGGCATCGTTCTCCTGCCCGAGACGGTTGGAGTGATATTCGGATTTATCAGCATTCGCGCCCTCATCCCATTTAATACGCCAGCGAACTAACCGGCTTCCCACCAATCCGCGTTTTCACGGTGGACGTCTCCAAGTGGTCAGACGGAACGGTTGGAGCCGCGCATCCAAGATTCGATTGAGCACCTTCCTGAATTACCTGACGGGTTGCAGCCGCTCCTGCGACCAGGCTGCTGGGGAAGGGGGCAGCCGCCTCCGTGGCGCCATCAAAAGCGCGACATGCGCCGCAACTTGCTGCGCCTTCGGTGAAATCTCGGTTTAGAGACTCGCCCACGCAAGTCTGGCAGACTCTCTCAGCCAAGTTTCCGCATAGAGCCGTTGTCGCCACCATCCACGCGGTTGATAGGAGGGATCGGGCACACCCGCCACGAACACGTCCACTGACCAATCACCCCTGGACACAGTCTTTCTCCAGATCATTCCGACCCGGCGACTCTGGTAGTTGGAGGTCAACAGCGCAACGCTTCTCCAGCCATGTTCCTGGATGCATGTGGTAAGCGCCCGTGCTTCCTGCTGGGCAGAGGTTACGTCCGGCTCCGTGTTGCAGAAATCCACTCTACTGGCCAACTCAGCCCCATAC
>JBPYDQ010000398.1:0-5041 GCA_051986135.1 Terriglobales bacterium
AATCGTGGCTCTCCTGGTTTCCGTGGTATCGCCGCCAGGCACGCGATGCCGATCTCGCTCGCGAGTTGCGCGACCACCTCGATTTGGAAGCCGACGAACAGAGAGCCGCCGGTCTGTCGCCGGAAGAGGCTGCCTACGCTGCTCACCGAGCATTGGGCAACACGCTGATGATCGAAGAAGACGTGCGCGCGGCACGGGGATTCCAGTGGCTCGAAACACTTGCTCAGGACGTGCGCTACGGCCTCCGCATGCTGCGCAAGTCGCCGGGCTTCACTTCTGTAGCAGTTCTGACTCTCGCCCTCGGCGTCGGCGCCAACACTGCGATCTTCAGCCTTGTCGATGCCGTGCTAATCAGGATGTTGCCCGTGCAAAGACCGGAGCAGCTCTTCCGACTCATAAACCTGAGTAAGGAGGGTAAGACCATCGATGCCTTTTCGTATCCGACCTTCGAACTTATTCAGGAGAACAATCGAGCTCTCTCCGGTGTCATCGCCTTTCACTCGCTTAATCTTGTTGATTTTGAGGTGAACGGAAAAGGGGAGCTTGCCCACGCGCAAGCCGTGTCCGGCAGTTATTTCACAACGTTGGGCGTTGAGCCGATATTAGGACGCACCATTACGACTGCAGATGAGGCTCGCGGCGCAAGCCCGGTCGCAGTGATCAGCTACGGCTATTGGACAAGGCGATTCAATCGTGATCCCTCAGCGGTCGGCGCGGAGATTGTCCTAAACGGAGCGCCCGTTGCCATTATCGGGGTCACGCCGCCCGAATTTTTTGGTCTTGAGCCCGGCCAGTCCGTGGATGTTTCCATACCGCTTACCTCTATGTCTAAAGTACAACCCCAATTTGCACTGGCAGGTTCTCCCTACGACGTGGTGACTGCCCCATTCCGGAATTGGCTTCATTTGATGGTGCGACTCAGGGGAGGGCAGACCGAAGTGCAAGCGTTGGCTAATCTCGGACCGATCTACGAGCAGGCTATGCGCCAAGCGGCAGATGGGATGAGGGGGCTGCCCTTTGACTCTCCTAGTTCAAGAAGTGATTTACCCCAAAGCAGGCTCAGATTGGAATCCGGCAGCCGCGGCCTCGCCGCTCTTCGCGAGCAATTCTCAAAGCCGCTGGCGTTTCTGATGGCAGTTGTTGGAATCCTCCTTCTCATCGCCTGTACGAATGTGGCGAACCTGTTGCTCGCGCGCTGCAACTCTCGCCAGAGTGAAATAGCAGTGCGACTTGCACTCGGTGCTGGGCGGGCGCGGGTCCTTCGCCAGCTGCTTACGGAAAGTGTGTTGCTGGCTGCAGGGGGCGGTAGTTTCGCCGCAGTGGTTGCTTTTTGGGGGAGCAAAGCGGTAGCGGATACAATGTCCCGTTCAACGTCTGCTATACATTTGGACGTCCACCCGGACATGCGCATTCTCGCTTTCACCGCATTAGTTTCGCTTGTCGCAGTCATTGTTTTTGGACTCATCCCTGCGTGGCGCGCTTCCAGGCTCGACCTCTCTCAAGCCGTCAAAGAAGGCAACCGAGCCGCGACCGCAGCTTTAGGACGCTCACGAATAGGAGAAAGTCTGGTCATCCCCCAGATTGCCCTCTCGCTCGTTCTGATCGTGGGCGCGGGTCTTCTCGTGCGCACCCTCGAGAACCTCAAAAACTCTTACCCTGGTTTTCGTGAGCAGAACGTACTTCTCTTCTCAATCAGGCCCGGGATGATCGGTTATACAGAAACTCAGGTTTCTGAGCTCTACGAGCGGCTCTTGGAGCAGATTAAGCGGACCCCCGCGGTGAGCGCAGTGACCTTCTCGGCTTTCAGTCCCCTCACAGGGTGGTCCGGTTTCACCGAGGCTCGTGTCGAAGGGTACACGCCCCGACAGGGGGAATACCCGGCAATCGGCGTGAATTTTGTGGGACCTCGCTATTTCAGAACCATGGGTACGGCGGTTCTGTTGGGGCGTGATGTCTCAGAACAGGATAGCGCTGGTACTCCAAAGGTTGCTGTAATCAATGAAGCGATGGCACAACATTTCTTTGGTGACAGCAATCCGATCGGCAGACGGTTCAGCATACCGGGATGGAGGGCCGATACCAGCCAGATGGAAATCGTTGGCGTCGTTGAAAACGCTAAATTCATCAATCTGCGCGATCAGGTTCCACCGGCTGCGTACATCCCGTTCTTCCAGTTGCCGGATTCATTTCTTGCGGCGACTTTTGAAGTGCGTTCCAGGACAAATCCAACAGCTCTGGCTGCTTCCGTTCGTGAAATGATTCATCAAGCCGACAGTCGGCTGCCGCTCTTCGGAGTCAAGAGTCTTAACGAGCAGATAGACGAAACCCTTGTCCAGGAGCGCATCGTTGCGTTGCTTTCGAGCCTTTTTGGGACGGTTGCCCTCTTCCTCGCGTGTGTCGGTCTTTACGGAGTGATGTCGAGTTTGGTCGTTCAAAGAACGCACGAAATCGGCATCCGGATGGCTCTCGGTGCCGAACGGTTCCGCGTCCTAAGGCTCATCCTAAGCCGGGGCATGGCGATAACTGTGATTGGAGTCGTTGCGGGTATGGCTGCCACTGTGGGCGTAACACGCTTCATGGCCACGCTGCTTTTTGATGTGAAGCCCACAGATGTTCAAACGATGCTTTTCGCGTCGCTCGCTTTGCTCGGAGTCGCCACCTTCGCTTGCTACATCCCAGCACGGCGCGCGATGGGTGTCGATCCGATGGTCGCCCTGAGATACGAGTAACCGGCAGAGGAGGAATGAAATGGCCATATGGCGCAGGCTCGAATCGTGGCTCTCCTGGTTCCGCTGGTATCGACGCCAGGCACGCGATGCCGATCTCGCTCGCGAGTTGCGCGACCACCTCGATCTAGAAGCCGAAGAACAGCAAGCCGCGGGACTGTCGCCTGAAGAGGCTGCCCACTCTGCGCACCGAGCATTGGGCAACACGCTGATGATCGAAGAAGACGTCCGCGCAGCCTGGGGATTCCAATGGCTCGAAACACTCGTTCAGGATGTGCACTATGGCTTGCGCCAACTCCGCCGCAGCCCCGGCTTCACCGTCGTTGTCGTCCTAACTCTCGGCCTCGGCATTGGCGCTGACACGGCGATGTTCAGTCTGGTCGACCACGTATTGCTCCAGCCCCTGCCGTTTGCACAGCCAGATCGATTGGTCGCGATCACCGACTGGTATGCACAAGGTGCGCTGGTGGCCATGCGCACAAATCTGCATTCGATGGATGTCGCTGCTTACTGGGAAGGTCAAGAGCTGAACCTGATTGGTCTCGGCGAACCGGTCCGACTGTACGGCACGGCAGTTTCTGGGAATTTATTTTCGCTGCTAGGCGTTCGGCCTGAAATTGGGCGAACTTTCTCTGCGGATGAAGACGAGCCGGGCAAAGACAATGTCGTTATTCTGAGTCACGCACTTTGGCTGCAGAGGTTCGGCGGCGACCCAAACGTAATCGGTCGCTGGATAACACTGGAGGGCCAGGGGCGCCAGACCGTTGGAGTAATGCCCGCAGGTTTTCAAATCGCGTCGACGATGCACGCAACTCCCATGCGGCGGGCCGCCCCGGTTCAGTTCTGGATTCCTTTGCATTTGGACCCCCGAGCGGTCGGCGCGTACTGGGGAGGCAACTTCATGCCTGTCATTGGCCGACTGCGCCCGGGCGTAACGCTAGAACAGGCGTATTCGGAATTGCTGGCCTACATTCCGCGAATGCGCGGAATGTTTCCATGGAAAATGCCGAACTCGCTCTGGGCGTCCTCCACCGTCATTCCCTTGCAGGAAGGGCTGGTCGGTGGAGTAAGTACGAAGTTGCTCCTACTATTCGGAGCGACGGCCTTCGTCTTGATGATCGCATGTGTAAACGTAGCTAACCTTCTCCTGGCACGTTCGGCGACACGACAGAAGGAAATCGCGATGCGTGCGGCGCTCGGCGCGGGGCGACGGAGGATTTATCAGCAATTGCTGACGGAAAGCCTCGTTTTGGCGATCGGTGGAGGGGCCTTCGGTTTGGTGGTTGCGGTGAATGGGCTTAGGTGGCTGAAAACCATTCTGCCCGCGGACACGCCGCAGCTCGCAAGCGCTGCCGTGAACTGGCGCGTCATGTCATTCACGGCAGCCGTTGCAATTCTTACCGGGCTCGTTTACGGCAGCTTCCCGGCGTTTCATGCGTCACGAATGGACATAAACGAGTCCCTCAAGACAGGATCGCAGCGTTCGAAGGCTTTGACTCACCGGCTGCGTAGCGCGCTGGCGGTCGCGGAAGTCGCCCTAGGGATTGTGCTCGTGAGTGCAGCGGGGCTATTGGTCAAGAGCTTATGGGAATTGTCGCAAGTAAATCCCGGTTTTCGCTCGGATTCCGTGCTGACGGCACGCATCACACCCAACCAATCGTTTTGCGCTGACTTCTCAAGGTGCCAGTCCTTCTACAATGCCTTGTCGGACAGAATGCGGGGACTGCCGGGGGTCGAGGATGTGGCCGTCGTCAATGTTCTGCCTCTAAGTGGAAGAATCAATGCATTTGCCGGGGACGTGGAAGACCATCCTCGCGACCCGAAAGACCCCGCGCCCGTGATTTCCGAAACGATCATTACGCCGGATTACCTACGGGTGATGGGGATTCCATTGCTGCGCGGACGCGAATTCACGTCTGACGACCTGCGACCGGACGCGCCTCCTGTCGCGCTGGTCACCGCTTCGACGGCGAAAAAATTCTGGCCCAACCAAAACCCTATCGGAAAACATCTGAAGCGAGCCTGGAAGTCACAATGGACGACGACAGTGGTTGGAGTCACAGGGAACGTAAACGAATACAGCCTTGCCTCCAGGCTTCCTAGATTTGCAGATGGCGCTGCTTACGTGCCCTACGGCAACGGTGCCGACGCTGGGGTGCCCCGACCTGCTGAGATGACCGTGGTCATGAGAGTGAGCAATAACCTATCGGGTCTAGCGGAAGACCTACGGAACGTTGTGTCGAACCTGAACGCCGATGTGCCGGTCACTGAGATACGGACGCTCGGCACAGTCGTTTCAGAATCCGTTGATACAC
>JBPYDQ010000399.1:0-13803 GCA_051986135.1 Terriglobales bacterium
AGCGGCTGGTAATGGCAACACGGCCACGCAGAACATTTTCAATGTGTTGCCATTTTCGTACGCCGGCACTGGTGTGACGCCGTTTTCAGTCCTTCTTGGGATGGATCTATTTTGCTCTCCGGGCTTCTCCGTTCCGGGCGCTTGCCCAAACCAGGGGAGGTACTTTTCGCTGCAATACGGCTCTCTGTTTTCATGGTTTTCGAACGGAAACAGCAGTTACAACGCGGGCCAATTCTCCTTACGCCGGAAGATGTCCCATGGATTACAGATTGATGCGACGTATACCTACTCAAAATCCATCGATATGGGTTCTGACGCGGAACGCTCAGCCATTAGTGCCTATAGCACAAACGGTTCAATTTTCAATGCTTTTCTACCTAGAGCCAATCGAGCGGTATCAGATTTCGACACGACGCACATCGTAAATGGGGAAGCGGTCTACGAGTTACCCTTTGGCAAAGGCAAAGCTTTTGGAGCGAAGGCAAATCGATTCACGGATGCCATCGTTGGCGGCTGGACGTTGGCAGGTGTTTGGAGATGGACAAGTGGACTGCCCTTTAGCGTTAACAGTCCTGGTTATCCGACCAGTTACATATATCACAGCTATATGGTGCAAACGGGCCCCATAAAAACGAGCAAGAATATTCTCGAGGGACAACCCCAGGTCTTCGCCGATCCCAATGGGCTCACGGCTGCTGCAGCTTTTACCTATCCTACGCCAAGTGCTGGAACTCCTTGGCGGCTTCCTTACGCGGGGGAAGTTGGTAACCGGAACAATTTTCGTGGGGACGGATACTTCGGGATTGATACGGCTCTCTCAAAGATCTGGAAGGTCAGAGAAGGCCAGGATCTGAAATTCGCGTGGGAAGTCTTCAACGTAACGAATTCAGTGCGGTTCGACGTGAGATCGCTTTTGAACGTTGCAGGCGAAGCTGGATTCGGAGACTATCAATCTCTTCTCACCGCGCCGCGGGTGCAGCAATTCTCGTTGCGCTATCAATTCTGACGCACCCGGGGGATATGCCCACCCCCATTGACACTGCAATCGAGAGCACATTGGAGGAAAGACATGCTTGATCGAGTCGTACGGTTCGGTGGTGGACGCCATGCCAAGGCGTGCGCTCGCCGGTTGGCCATCCGCTGTGCCGTGGCCGCGTCACTGGTTCTCCTCGCATCGGGGACGATTCTGCAAGCACAAGAAGCAAAGGCTCTTCGGGCACAGCTCCAGAACCGGCTCTCTAAGTTGCAGGCAAACTCCGGAGTGCCGGGCGGAACCGCGGGAATAGTCTTGCCGGACGGCCGTTCGTTCGAACTCGCCGTTGGCTCATCGGATGTCAAGCGGAAAATCCCGATGAAGCCTGGCACCCTCTTCATGAGTGGGAGTACCGGCAAGACCTTCGTCGCCGCTATCATCTTGCAATTGGTAGCCGAGAACCGCATTCAGCTCGACGATCACATTAGCAAGTGGCTTGGGCGTGATCATTGGTTCAGCCGTTTGCCGAACGGCCCCGAGATCACGGTCCGGATGCTGCTCAATCACACCAGCGGCATTCCCGATCACGTCGTCAATCCTAAGTTCATTGATGGAGTCTTCGCATCGCCAAACCGTGTCTGGAGGCCAGAGGAGCTTGTCGGCTACATCGTGGGTGCGAAGCCGCTGTCGCCAGCCGGTGCCGAGTTCCATTACGCCGACACCAATTACATCCTGCTCGGAATGATCATCGAATCAATCACTTCATCGAGCTACTACGCCGAGCTCGATCGCCGCATTCTTAGGCCTCTCGGCCTACGGCATACCGTTCCGAACGACCGCCGCCGAATTCCCGGACTTGTCCAAGGCTACAGCGGGGGGTTCAAACGCTCGTGGCTCGCCTACGGGGACGAGAAACTCGACACAACTCCCGAACCGGGATCCGCGGCGGCCGCCGATGAAGTGCTCGTGGACGGTGAATTCGTCGTCAATCCACAATTCGAATGGACGGGTGGAGGGTTAGCGATCACGAGCGAGGACCTCGCGCGCTGGGCAAAGGCAGTATACGAGGGGCGCGTCTTTCCACCAGCGCTGCTGGGCGAAGCACTCAAGGCTCCTCCGGCCGGTTCGTCGAACGGACACGGATATTACGGTCTTGGGGTCTCGGTGACGTCGACGGAGTTCGGTCCTCGTTACGGACACGGGGGGTTCTTTCCCGGCTACCTTGACACGATGGCTTACTTCCCGCAGGCGAAGGTTGCCATCACGGTTCTCATAAATTCAACCGCGATTGGCGCGCACAACTTCAGTCAACAATTTGTCCTCGATGCCATGCGAATGATTACCGAGAACCCGCCGGTTCCTCGCAAATGATGGCGCAGTTGAACCTCCAGGTTCGCTTGCGAAATAAAGAAGCGTCATGGAAAGGACCAGGAAAATGAAAGCTGCGGCACGTGCTGGCGGGATAGCTCTTGTAACAACTGTTGCAATTTCGGTTATGTACTCGAGCCCGGATACTCCGAGCGTTGCCGTCGCACACGAGTCAGGGACGCAGAACGTCGAGTGGCGCTACTACGGCGGGTCACAAGGTTTCGACCGCTACTCAGCCCTCGATCTGATCAATCAGCAGAACGTCAAGGAACTGAAGATCCTCTGGAAACGCCCGGCGCTGGACTCTTCTCTGACCGACCTCTTCCCGGACCTGACCCCCGGGGCCTATTTCCGTTCGACGCCCATCATGGTCAATGGTGTGTTGTATGCACCGGATGGGGTGGGGCTCGCAGAGGCGTTCGACGCCACGACCGGAAAGACTCTGTGGGTGCAAAAGCCCTTCGGCTCGAAGCTTCAGGATGCTAACGGATACAGTACGCGGGGAGTGGCTTACTGGCAGGGAAAGGAGACCACTCAGACGTGTCAGGCGCGAATCTTCAATATTCACAAGGGCTACCTTTACGCGCTCGATGCACGGACAGGGCTCTACTGTCGCCAGTTCGGAGAGGGGGGTCGCGTCTTCCTGCGATTCAAGGGTTCCGATTCACCGTACTTCAATTCGGGCGGGCCCGTGCTCGTTGGCGACGTGATCGTGCTGGGCGGTGCTGGAGGGGGGCGCCGAGGTGGGGATTACGGAGATCAAATGAAGTCCGTCCCTGAAGCGGTTCGCGCTTACGACGCGAGAACCGGCACGCTGCTATGGCAGTTCAGCCCGATGCCCGCGCAGGGTGACCCAGCGCGTGCAAGCTGGGGCGACGGGTCAGCCGATGTAGCTGGGGGCATGGGTGCATACGGCACGTTGAGCGCCGATGAGGAGCTCAGATACGTATACGTACCGCTCAAGACGCCCACCCCGCCCGTCTGGGGCGGTTGGCGGCCGGGCGACAATCGCTACGGAACATCTGTAATCGCTCTCGATGTCAGAACAGGCACCAAGCTCTGGGATTTCCAACTCTTACATCATGATCTCTGGCATTACGATGTGGCTGCCCCGCCAGTCCTCGGGAACATCACGGTCGGTGGACGCCGGATCAAGGCGTTAATGCAGACCGGCAAGAACGCTCTTCTGTTCACACTGGACCGTGCCACGGGGAAGCCTGTCTGGCCCGTGGAGGAAAGACCGGTTCCGCAGTCGAAAATTCCTGGCGAACACAGCTCCCCGACTCAGCCCTTCCCGACCCGTCCCGCACCGCTCGCTCGCATGGGCTTCTCGCTGGATGATGTCATCGACTTCACGCCCCAGCTTCATGAAGAGGCGCTGCGGATCATTAAGCAGTACACCTACGGAGCTGCATATACACCACCGACCCTCTACGACTCTGCACCCGGTGGCAACAAGGGTACCCTCACGATGCCGGGAACCGATGGCGGGTGCAATTGGAATTGTGGCGCATTCGATCCCGAGACGGACACCTATTACACGATTGCGGTGAACATCGTCGCAGATTACGCGGCTGAGAAGCCGAAGACAGCCGGTGCCACGATGACGTGGGTGATGCGGGAGAATGACCGGACCGTTTGGAGTGTACCCGGTCCGCATGGACTTCCGCTGGTAAAGCCTCCCTACGGAGTGCTCGAGGCAATCAACATGGATAGTGGCGAGTTCCGCTGGCAAGTCCCGAACGGCGATGGACCGAGGGATAACCCGGCGCTCAAGAACTTGCACCTGCCGTCGCTCGGCATCCCGGGTCGTGCAGCTCCGCTGGTGACCAAGTCTCTGATCTTCGTCGGTGAGAGCAGCACCGCAGTGGATCTCGGCGACTTGACCCACGGATACGGAAACAACTTCCGGGCGTACGACAAGCGCAACGGGCAGGTTCTGACGACCCTAACATTACCCGCAGGCACTACCGCAGCGCCCATGACCTATGCAGTCGACGGCAAGCAGTATGTCGTCGTGGCCGTAGGTGGGAATGGCGGCGAGCCGCAGTGGATCGCATTAGGTCTCTAACGCGTTGCGACGGACCCGGATATTCTGAGGGCACCGGCAGGCTGTACCGCCCCTTTCTGGAGAGCAGGTAGTCATGCGCGGAAACACGTACTGCGGCAGTCGGGCTGTTGGCAAACTGGTCTGCCAGGCCTTGGTGTTGCTTGCAGTGACTGGCACGTACAGAGTTGCCGCGGTCAACTCTGCAAGTACACACGAGTCGCAGGCGCAGGTTCAGCGCGGGGCGGCGAGCTTCGAGCGGCTTTGCAGTCGCTGCCATTCGAAGGATCTCGCCGGCGGGCAGGGGCCGCCGCTGAAAGGAGACGCATTCACGGCTCAATGGGCGGGTAGGCCTGCCAGAGTCCTCTACAGTCGTATTCTGTCGACCATGCCTCCGGACAGTCCCGGGACTTTGAGCTCCAAACAAGTCCTGGACCTAGCCGCGTTCATCATCTCGGTCAATAGTTTCCAACCGGTCCATTCGCCTTTCAGCTCGCCCGAGCAGATGGGCAAGATGACCTTGCAGGCGCGTCAATGAGCGGCGCGCGTCCCATCGGAGGTCTTACTGCAGTCCGGGGCGAACATCCCTGCCCATCGGAACTGGGGTTCCAATGTGTGAGCGGAAACTTCGGGTTTTCTCCGCTCTGTTTGTCATATCTCGCCAATCCATACGGCTTTACGATCAAGAGTCGACCGCTGCCGATATTCTTGATGCCTTCGAGGTCGCCCGCTTCCAACACCTTCGTAATCCCGAACGTACGCCGATACATCTCTTCTCACCACGCCGCGAGTCCAGCAATTTTCTCTTCGATATCAATTCTGAACGCAGAGAGAGGATGCGCCACTTACCAAATTGCTGAAAGCCTAAAGTTGGGGCGCACCTGTTCTGTAATGACGAATCCTGACAAGTTAAAGGAAGGTGTAATGAGATCAGAACCCACTCGGAAACAATCATGGCTAGTGTCTATTACGTTATTAGCTTTCATCATCGTTAAGCCATTTCCGTCGAACGCACAATCTGCTACTCAACTCACCCCTGAGGAAAGCAGCATACTCTCCAAATTAGACGCGGATCGCGCTGGCAACGAAATCCAGCATCTCTCGACCGGAATCGTAAATAACGATTCTGGTGCCGGAGCCGGTTCGGCCATCGCGGGTACCGCTGACGAGAAAAAAATTGCCGATTTCGTGGAACAGGAGATGAAAACGATCGGCCTCAATGTCCACACCGAGCCGTTTCCGGTCAGACGCTACGAGTATGGGAAAGTTTCTCTGAAAGCGAACGGTACGTCGCTTCAGGCAATCGGGGGCGGCACATGGGGAACGAAGGACGGGGTTCCCTATGCAAGGGGGAACGCAGAGCACGGACATTTGTTGCATACCACGCTGGTTAATGTCGGAAATGGTTATGCAGCTGACTACACCAAAGTTGGCGACGTGCGCGGCAAGGCGGTCTTAGTCAAGGGCGGATTTGGCGGCGCGGGGACTTTGGAGGCTGCTCGCCGAGGCGCGGCCGCTTTAATTCGGTTCAACGACGGGGAGGGGCTTGAGGATGCAATAGCCGGCGGGCCTGGTGGGATTGGCGAACTTCCTTCTGTCACCATTTCGAAGAAGAGCGGGATGGAACTTGAGAAGTGGATCCAGAATGGTCCGGTGAATATTGAACTGGAGAGTCGCATCGATAGCTCTGACGGAACTTCCCACAACGTCATTGGCACCTTGAAAGGCACCGAGTTTCCTGACGAATGGGTCATGGTCTCTGCTCACTATGACCGTTGGTGGCATTCGGCGAACGACAATGAGGCGGGCGTAGCGTCGATGTTAGAAATCGCGCGAGCGCTGTCCAGCAGCTATCAACCGAAGCGCAGCATCATGTTTCTTGCTCCCGGTGGGGAAGAGGAAGGATTGGTGGATTCTGAGCGCAGCTGGCTCGCCGGTTCCTGGGCCTTCGTGCAAGCCCACCCGGAAGTGATGCGGCGGCTGGTCTACGATCGCAATTTCGATCTTTCCGGCTGGACCGCGACAAAAGGCAGGATGCTGAGTAGCCCGGAAATCGCCGAGGAGCAAAAAGCGGTGATAGCCGATCTCGGCCTGAGCGACCGGATCAGCGTCATTGAAGGACAGGACATCGGCACCGACGCATGGAACTTCGGTGCGGTCGGCGGCGGGGGAACGAGTTTATTGGTCTGGAACTCCAGAATGCTGGAGCGGGACTGGAACTGGGATCCCAAGGTCGAACCGGATCCGTTTTGGAAATACAGTCACACGCAATTCGATCTCTATCGCCCCGAGGATTACAAGAATCTTCTTACTGAGCTCAAGGTCAGCACTTTGTCCGTGCTCAGGATGTCCGAGATCCAAAACGTTCCGATTCGTCTCACCGAGGTCGCCTCTTGGGCGGAGGCGGCCCTTAACGCCGATGCGACCAATGTTACCGGTGTGTCGTTCGATGAAGCTCGAAGCGCAGTAAACGAGTTCCGTTCCGAAGCTGCAAAAGTGGAATTACTTCAGAACAGTGCAACTTCTGCAGCGCAAGCCCGTGTAATTAACGATGTGCTGCTGAACGCGCGCAAGAGCCTTATGCCTTGGCTCTACTCCGATGTCGAGACAAGCTTCCGGACAACCAGGTGCGCGAATACTCTGGCAGCCATCGAACGAGCCCGCGCGGCCGCGGAAAAAGTTGACCGGGCCGCCGCTCTCAAGGCGTTAGAAGACGTTGAAGAGTTGAGGCAATTTGCCGAGCTATCACCGGAAGTCGAGCAACGGGAAAGATTGTCTTCCGAAGCCAGCAATGACTGGGGTTTGGTGTACAAGCAATTGGCCCAGCCACCTTCGCCTGAGCTGGTCGCAGTATTTCGGGATCTTGAGCAGGGAGCAGACGTGAGTGCGAAGGTGGAGAGACTGAAAACGCTTGAGACGCAGGCGAAAGCAGATCTATCGCATTCGTTGTGGATTGTTGCTGGGCGGATGCGGGAGGCTACTGAGACGTTGCGAACAGCACCGCTCGACTAGGTTTGAACCGATATCCGAAAGTGTTAGCAGCGCTTGTTCACAACACAAAAGGGAAAAAGATGATACGAACGAAATCAAAAGCAACTCGCAGGCCGCAGAGGTTCGATTGCGTATTTTTTGTCCTCATCGTCCTTACGGCGCCTTCCTTGATCGGCCAGTCTGGCGCGCGCCTCACATCAGCAGAAAAGAAAATACTGTCGAGCTTAGATGCAGATCGCACCGCAAAAGAAATCCAGCATCTGTCGACGGGAATCGTGGATAACGATTCTGGCGCCGGAGCAGGCTCGGCAACCGGGGGTGGTGCAGATGAGAAAAAGATTGCCGATTTCGTAGAGCAGGAAATGAAAAGTATCGGCCTCACTGTTCACGTCGAGCCGTTTCCCGTCAGGCACTATGAGTGGGGGAAAGTTTCCCTTAGAGCAAATGGTAAGTCTCTCGAGGCAATCGGGGGTGGCACCTGGGGAACGAAAGACGGGGTTCCGTACGCAAGAGGAAACGCGGAGAGTGGACATTTGTTGCGAACCACTCTTGTCGATGTCGGAAATGGTTCCGCAGCTGACTACGCCAAGGTTGGCGACGTGCACGGCAAGTCGGTCTTGGTCAGGGCTCAATATGCCGACGGGCCTGTGACTTTGGAGGCTGCACACCGAGGCGCGTCGGCTGTCATTTATTTCAACGACGGGGAGGGGCTAGAGGATGCGCTGGCAGGTGGGCCTAGTCACGCTGACCAACTTCCGACAGTGCTCATTTCCAAAAAGAGCGGGATGGAATTTGAGAAGCAGATCCAGAATGGTCCGGTGAATATTGAACTGCAGAGTCGCATCGATGTCAGCGATGGAACGTCTCAGAACGTCATTGGCGTGCTGAAAGGCACGGAGTTTCCTGATGAGTGGGTCATGGTCTCCGCTCACTATGACCGTTGGTGGCACTCGGCGAACGACAACGAATCTGGCGTGGCGATGATCCTCGAAATCGCACGTGCGCTGGCCGGCAGCTATCAGCCAAAACGCAGCCTCATGTTTCTTGCCGATGGTTCGGAAGAGAGCGGAATGAAAGATGGTGCATGGGCGCTCATCCAAGCGCACCCGGAAGTAATGCGGAGGCTGGTTTACGACCGCAATTTCGATCAGTCCGGTTGGACTGCGACGAAAGGCAGGATGTTGACCAGTCCCGAAATCGTGGAGGCGCAAAAGCAAATCATCGCCGATCTCGGCCTGAGTGATCGAATCACGGTTATTGGAGGACAGGACATTGGCACGGATGCGTGGAATTTCGGCGCTATCGGCGGAGGGAGCACGAGTCTTATGGTCTGGCAGTCCCGGCAGTTGGCGCGCGATTGGAACTGGGACCCTAAGGTCGAACCAGATCCGTTTTGGAAATACTCTCACACCCAATTCGATCTCTATCGTCCGGAAGATTACAAAAATATTCTCCCTGAGCTCGAGGTCAGCACGTTGTCCATGCTTCGGATGGACGAACCTCTTAATGTCCCGATCCGTTTTACGGATGTGGCGTCTTGGGCAGAGCAGGCTTTGGATTCGGATGCGGCCAAGACGCCTGAGGTGTCCTTCAATGACGTTCGAGCTGCCTTAAGCGACTTCCGTTCCGAAGCCGAAAGAGTGGAGTCGCTGCAGAAGACTGCAACCTCCGCGGCGCAAGCCAGGGTGATTAACGATCTGCTGATGAACACGCGCAATAACCTGATGCCTTGGCTTTATTCGGATGTGGAGGGAAGCTTTCGGATAACCAGGTATGCGAATACGTTGGCGGCCATCGAGCAAGCCCGCGTGGCTGCGGAAAAAGGCGATCGATCGGGCGCGATCAAGTCGTTAGAAAGCATCGAGGAGTTGGACGGATTCGATCAGTTCTCACCGGACGTTCAGCAGGAGGCGCGATTGTATGCCGAAGCCGACAATGGCTGGGGCCGAGTGTACCAGCAATTCCCCCAACCACCTACGCCCGAACTGGTCGCAGTATTCCACGATCTTAGTAATGGCGGGGATGTGAGTGCGACGGCACAGAGTCTGAAAAGGGTTGAGGCGCAGGCGAAAGCCGATCTATCGCATTCTTTCGGGATTGTTGCCAGCCAGCTGCGTGAGGCTACCCAGACTTTGCGAAGCGCGCGGCTTGACTAGGTAAAGCACATATCGCAAAGAACCAAACAGCGCAGCCCATCGGCGTACGCACAAAGCAAAGGAGAGGATTCTAGGAATGAAATCAAGAGCAACTGGGAAGGGGCAAGCGTTTGGTTGCGTATTTCTTGGCTTCATTGTGCTTACGGCACCTTCCTTGATCGGGCAGTCTGGCGTGCGGCTCCTTTCGAGAAAGGCGGCGACGTGAGTGCTTACGCAGACAGCTTACGAAAGCTTGAAGCGCAAGCCAAGGCGAATCTGACGCACTCGTTGCGGATTGTTGCGGGACGATTGCGTGCGGCGACCGACGGTTTGCGTACCGTAACACACCTTGAGTAGGTAAAGCATGCAGATCAGACCGGACCAAACGGGGGGCAATGGACAGTCAGGAGTAAGACGCTCCGTCAGAGCCGTTCATGTCGCGTCGCTCGCATCGCGCTTCGACTATCGCGATGATGGAGTCATTTATGTACGCTCGCCCGAGCCCTTGGGCGAATACCCATTGCGACTAACCGATCGTCTGGAGCTTTGGGCCCGCGTTAGTCCCGGCCGAGTGTTTCTCGCACAACGGACGCAAAATGGCGATTGGCAGACCATCACATATTCCGAGTGTCTGACGCGTGTTCGCGGGTTAGCCGCAGGGCTTCTCGGTCGCGGGCTTTCCAAAGAGAGGCCTCTGATGATCCTCTCCGGGAATTCGATCGAACATGCATTGCTCGCGCTGGCGGCAATGTACGTAGGAATACCATATGCGCCTGTCTCGCCTGCCTATTCTCTGGCTGTGAACGAGTTTCGTGCATTAACTCACGTTCGGGAGAGTTTTCGTCCCCGGCTGGTGTTTGCTGATGACGGACAGCGATACAAGCGTGCACTGGCGGCAATTTCCCAGCAGGAGCAGGAAATTGTGTGTAACGCATCCGCAGCCGACGGACTTCCTTGCAGCGCTCTCGCCGATTTGGAGACATCCGCGGATCTCGCGGAAGTCGAGACAGCAAACCGTGCGGTCGGCCCTGATACGGTGGCCAAGGTGCTGTACACGTCTGGCTCCACGGGCCTGCCGAAGGGCGTCATTACGACTCATCGTATGTTGTGCTCGAACCAGAAGATGATCTCCTGCGCTATGCCGTGCTTGGGGGAAGCGCCGCCGGTGTTATGTGACTGGTTGCCCTGGCACCACACTTTTGGGGGAAGCCATAACTTTGGAATTGTGCTGCACCACGGCGGCACACTCTTCATCGATTCGGGAAAGCCAACCCCGGAGGCGTTTGGTGAGACGGTGCGCAACCTTCGTGAAGTAGCTCCCACCGCGTACTTCAATGTGCCGAGAGGTTACGAACTTCTCGCTCAACATTTGCACTCTGACGCCGAGCTACGCGCCAAGTTCTTTAGCCAGATGCAACTGCTTTTCTTTGCGGCAGCAGGATTGGGGCAACGGGTGTGGGACGAGATTCAAGATATTGCCTTTCAGACCTGCGGCGAAGAGATCTTAATGGTCACTGCACTGGGCGCGACCGAAACCGCGCCCGGGGCGCTCTATACCGGCGCAGCTGGTGCTGCGTCAGGGCACGTTGGCTTACCCGCCCCTGGAGTGGAGCTCAAACTAGTTCCCGCAGGTGGAAGCCTGGAGCTACGGCTGCGCGGTCCCTCGATCACGCCTGGTTATTGGCGCCGGCCAGAACTAAAGGACACCACCTTTGATGAGGAAGGTTACTACCGATCGGGAGACGCAGTTCGATTTCTCGATCCAGAACAGCCGCGCAAAGGATTCTTGTTTGACGGTAGGTTGGACGAGGATTTCAAGATGGCCACGGGGACTTGGGTAAGAGTAGGTCCTTTGCGGATGCACATCCTTGCTCATTTTGGGAATATTCTCCAGGACGTCGTGATTGCGGGTCCTGATCGCGATTATCTTGCTGCACTGTTGTTCCCATCGCTAGGGCGGTGTCGAGAGCTGGCTCCCGATCTGTCGGCTGTCGCAACTCCAGTAGAGATTCTCCGACATCCGGCGATTATCGGGACATTTCAGGAGCGCCTTGACTCGCTCGCCACGCTCAGCACCGGGCAGTCCACACGTATAGTGCGTGCAATGCTTGTCGACTCGCCTCCCTCGATCGAGAAAATGGAGATCACCGACAAAGGATCAATCAACCAACGAACGGTTTTGAAGAATCGAGCGAAACAGATTGATCAGTTGTTTGGTCAATCGTTGACTCCAGGTGTGCTGGAGGTCAAAGGGGAATTCGTCTGCAAAAAAGGCTACTAGAAGAATCTGGATGCAAATGCGGCATGAGGAAGTCCAGTGCACGCCGCTCAATTTATTGATCTCAGAGGTGCGACTGATGTGTTTTAGGTATTAAAGACTGCACACAAGACATGACTATAGCCCAATTCAAGATCGGGGAGGTTGCGGAAACGGCGTATCGCGCTCGTACACCTAGATCCTCCCAGTTGTTCCAGGCTGCCAAAACCGTGCTGCCGGGAGGCGATACGCGGTCGGTGTTGTACTTTCCTCCTTATCCGACATTCGTCGATCACGGCGCTGGGTGCCGTGTTTGGGATGTGGACAACAACGAGTACCTCGATTTTCTGAACAACTACACCTCACTGATTCACGGTCATGCACATCCGCAAATCGTAGAGGCAATCGCCAATCAGGTGAAGCGTGGAACCGCTTTCGCCGCTCCTACGGAATCACAGGTCGAGCTTGCGAAACGGCTCGAGTCGCGAGTGCCCTCACTGGAGCAAGTCAGATTCTGCAACTCCGGCACGGAAGCGACATTGATGGCAATTCGGGCAGCGAAGGCTTTTACAGGACGCAACAAGGTTCTAAAGCTTGACGGTGGATATCATGGCCTCCACGATGTGGCGGTCGTAAGCACAGCTATCTCTTCTGCGGGGAGCTCTCCTCCAAGCGCGCTCGAGGGCGTTTTTCGTGGCGTCGCGGCCGACGTCTTATCGATTCCGGCGAATGATTGCAACTCCGCGGCTCAGGTATTTGAGACATACAAGGACGATTTAGCGGCAGTGATTGTTGAGCCTGTAATGGGGGCTGCGGGAATGATCCCGCTCGAGGAGGCCTTTCTCAAGCAACTCGCTGAAGCCAGCCGCTCTACTCGCACCGTGTTGATCTTCGATGAGATCATCACGATGCGTCTGGCCCATGGCGGCGCACAGCAGATCTACTCCGTGCGACCCGACCTGACGACCATGGGAAAACTGATCGGGGGCGGGCTTCCCATCGGCGCTTTTGGGGGGCGAGCCGACATCATGTCCTTGTTCGATCCTGCAGTTGGCCGGCTCCATCACTCAGGAACGTTCAATGCGAATCCGGTAACCATCGCTGCGGGCATCGCTGCCTTGGATTTGCTTAGCGAGGAAGCGATAGCCCAAACGAATCTAGTAGCGGAGTCCCTCCGAAGGAGGTTGCAAAAAGCACTGGAAACAGCTGGAATCGGTGCCCAATTGACGGGCATTGGTTCACTGATCGGAATTCACTTCACAAAGAGTCCAATCAGAAATTACCGGGATGTCGTCGAGGCGCCGAAAAATGTCCTGTCCATTCTGCATCTATCTTTACTGAATCGCGGCATCATGATCGCGCCGCGTGGAATGTTCTGCACTTCGACAGTGATGGCTGCTTCAGACATCGAACAATTCGTGGGTGCCTTTGAAGATTCCATCTGTGCTATTACACGAGAGATTCGTGGATGACGGAAGCCGTTTGGACGAATCTCCATTGCAAATTCAGAGGCAGGAGCTAGCGCTTACACCAACGCAGCGATCGATCAGTCCTATCGTGCCGTTCAGGAACAACTAAGGGATCTTTAGATGACAAACTTCGCAGATGAGCAGCGTGATCGCACCGCATGAAGCGTCTCGGCATAATTCCGGTACCGACGGGCGCCTGGATTTATCTGGGCCGGGCATTTAAAGGAAACTGGAGGTAGTCTGGTATCCGAACCGGGGAAACCTGAGTCTGATCTTTGACTTTCGAGGACAGAGTGACTGGCAGATCCGATCGTTGTGTCCGATGATCCTCTAACGATTTCCCGGTGGCTGGAATCCCTGATCGAGCAATGTGCGATAGATGAAAGGGACTTCCGCCTGTGTCGTGGATCGTTGAGGTTAGTGCGTTGGGCATTGTAGTCAGGATGGTGCAGGTCGTTACCCATCGCCCTCTGGAATCCTTCCATCCGTCCCACAAGCCCGCGAACGCAAATAGGTTTCCGTCGTTTACTTCAAAGCAATATGGCTGCTTGGATGTAACCATC
>JBPYDQ010000400.1:0-4245 GCA_051986135.1 Terriglobales bacterium
TCCAGGCGACCCAGACGATCTTCCTCGGGGGCCGGTTTGACCGGCACCGAGGTTGCTTCCCAGGCCGGCAGAACAGCCGAAAAAAGGTGGACGTAACGCATTTCTTTCGTACCCGGCTGCCGCGGCAGGATTTTGACCAGAGGCGGCTCGCGCTGGGCCAGGTGTTGCAAGCTGCCCTGCACTTCATCGAGATCGCCGAACCTGTACATGCGTTCCGTGCGACTGCGCAATTCGCCAAGGGTCTGCGGTCCGCGTAGCAACAAGACACAGAGAAGCGCGATCTGGCGGCGATCAAAATTAAACACCTCCTGCAGGCGGTGTTCATATTTGGTAACCCGGCTATCGGCTCCGCCCGCAGGGCCCGCCAGACGTTTTTCCTGGAGGGAGTAGAGCCCCTGACGCACCCCGTCTTCGTCCAAACTCATTACAGGATCGCGATTGTTCTTCTGGTTGCAGGCATTGACCAACGCATTCAGCGACAAGGGATAGTAATCGGGCGTGGTAATGTCTTTCTCAATTAAAGACCCCAGCACACGTACTTCTACGTCATTCAACAGGATGTCCAACCTACAGCTCCATTAGCAGAGATGAGCCATTGTAACTACAACTCAATCTCATAAACACGGCATAGCGGTGTTAAGTGCGTTCGAAGTAACGGGAGCAGCGGCTGGTCGCTGAGGCACCGCTGGGAGATTAAACATTGATGACATGACAAATCGGACCACCGATTCCCAACTACCCATCCCGGGTAACGAGACAACCTCTGCTGATCACCCACGAACGCCCTACGTACCCATTAAAGGTCCCCAGGATACCATCGGGGCCCCAGGTTCCAGTAGTCGCGATCGCTGTCGGAGTAGAAGATCAGTCCGTCGCGCGAATTTGTTTGGAAACTTGGTTGGCCAAGTTTGGACGCCATTGCGGCACGATCACCGGTGAGACTGGGTGCCGCCCGAATGGCTCCGACGCGTGTAGCCGTGAGCGTTTCATGCCGGAGACGGTTGCTTTGGGGAATTCGGACTGGCAATGGGAATGCCTATAGTCATGGAGAATTCTTTGAATTTCCACAAATCCGCTTCTTGCTTCATTATCGGAGTCAACGTGGGCCTGATCCATCTGCCCAGCCCGGCTGGTTTTCTTTGGTTGCGCCGCTCCTGCTGCCGCTGAGGAGGCCCACGGATCGAGATTTTAGCGATTTCGTAGTGGCGTTGGGAACGAGGGCGGCAGAAAAGTTGACTGCCGGTTCCTCGATCAACTCGGTAGGAAGTGATCAGCTTGCTGTGCAGCGGAATAAGGAAAACATCCTTGGCTATGACTGTCGCAATGCCTGACTCTCCAGGACTTCCGCGCCTCACTCCCCGGGGAGCCCTGCTGCTGTACCTCCTTCGCCCCGGCACTCTGGGATTTGGAGGACCGATCAGGCTGGTTAGCTACATGCAGCGATCTACACTCCAACCGCTCTGGAAAATCTGGCCCGCGGAGAAAACCGGATTCAGCTAGTGCACCGGGCTGACATTCGGGGAAGCAGGCGGCAACGGCTGTGATTCCCGATGACGTCGGCTTGCCCACCAACGCAGCCGATCGAGATAGATATAAACCACCGGCGTGGTGAACAGAGTAAGCATCTGGCTGACGATCAATCCACCGACGATCGTGATTCCAAGCGGACGCCTCAGTTCCGAGCCAACCCCGGTACCAATCGCCAATGGCAAGCCGCCCAGCAGAGCAGCGGCAGTGGTCATCATAATGGGCCGGAAACGGAGCAGGCAGGCTTCGTGAATCGCCTCGACCGGCGGTTTGCCTTCTTTGCGCTCGGCATCGAGCGCGAAGTCAATCATCATGATGGCATTTTTCTTGACAATGCCAATCAACAGGATGATGCCGATCATGCCAATTACATTCAGCTCGTTGCCCGTCAGCAACAGGGCCAGAATCGCGCCCACACCCGCTGACGGCAGCGTGGAAAGAATCGTTATGGGGTGAATGAAGCTCTCATACAGCATACCCAGCACGATATAAACCGCGAGCAATGCTGTCAGTATCAGCAACGGCTCGGAGGAGAGCGAACTCTGAAACGCTGCTGCTGTTCCCTGAAAACTGGCGCTGATGCTGGTGGGAAAATTGATCGAGCGTTCGGCCTCTTCGATCACTTGCGTTGCCTGACCGAGCGACACGCCGGGAGCAAGATTGAAGGAGATTGTCACCGAGGGATACTGGCCCTGGTGATTTACCGCCAGAGAGGTATTGGATAGTCCGAAGTGCGCGAACGCTGAAAGCGGTACCGCGTTGCCATTGGACGAGCGCACATAGATATTGGCGAGTGCATCCGGACTCTGCGCATACTGAGGCGCCACCTCCATCACGACGTGATACTGGTTGAGCGGACGGTACATGATCGAAACCTGACGCTGGCCAAAGGCATCGTACAAGGCATTGTCGATGTCCACGGCAGCGATGCCGAGGCGCGAAGCGGTAACCCGATCTACGATTACCTGTTGCCTCAAACCTTTGTCCTGCTGGTCAGTATTCACGTCCCGCAATTGCGGGAGCTGGCGAAGTTTCTGCAAGAGCAGCGGCGACCAGGTATTCAGGTCCTGCAGGTTCTCACCCTGCAGCGTGTACTGGAACTGCGCCTGGCTCTGCCGCCCGCCAATGGTGAGATCCTGGGCCGACTGCATATATAAGGTTGCGCCCGGCACCACCGCGAGCTTCCGCCGCAGTCGCCCAATCACCTGATCCGCTGTTATTTTGCGTTCCCGCAGCGGCTTCAGGGTAATGAACATGCGGCCATTGTTATAAGCCGTATTGCCGCCGGCAAAACCGACGATCGTTTCCACCGCCGGATCCTGCATGATCAGATTCACGAATTGCGACATCTTGCCTTGCATCGCCTGGAAGGAGATGTCTTGTGCCGCCTGCACCGAGCCCACGATTCGGCCGGTGTCTTGCTGCGGGAAAAATCCTTTGGGAACGATGATGTACAAATAGACGCTGAGACTGGCGGTCGCGATGGTGACCAGCAGCGTAAGCCTTTGATGGCGCAGTACCCATGCCAAGCCATGACGGTAACCGGCGAGGAGGGTATCGAATGCTCTCTCGCCAAAAACATAAAAGGCCCCATGCTTCTCCCCGGGGGCGTGTCCCCGAAGGAACTTGGCACACATCGTCGGAGTGGTGGTCAGCGATACCACGAGTGATACTCCGATGGCCATACTCAGGGTTACCGCAAACTCGCGAAACAACCGACCGACGATTCCGCCCATCAGCAGAATGGGAATGAATACCGCCACCAGGGAGGTGCTCATGGAGAGCACGGTGAAAGCTATTTCCCGGGCACCGCGAAACGCCGCCTGCACCGGCCGCATGCCGGCCTCGAGATAGCGGGTGATGTTCTCGAGCACCACAATGGCGTCGTCGACCACAAACCCGGTGGAGATCGCTAGCGCCATTAAAGACAGATTGTCCAGGCTGTAGCCGAGCAGGTACATTCCTCCGAAAGTTCCGATCAGAGAGAGGGGAACCGCTACGCTGGGAATGATCGTTGCCCGGACCGTGCGCAGGAACGCGAACACCACCAGGATGACAAGAGCCACCGAGATGAGCAGAGCGATCTCGATATCGCGAACCGAGGCGCGCACCGTCGTGGTGCGATCCATCACCACGCTGACGTCAATGGCTGGTGAAATGGATGTCTTCAGGATGGGCAACGCCGCCGCTACCCGGTCGACGGTGGCGATGATGTTGGCGCCAGGCTGGCGGAAGACAATGATCAGCACCGCCGGCTTTCCATTGGCCAGGCCCACCACGTGGCTGTCTTCTACCGCTGCCTGCACGTCCCCTACATCTCCCAACCGCACCGGGGCGCCATTGTTGTAAGACACAATCAGATTACGGTAATCGTCGGCGTTGAAGATCTGATCAGTATCGTCGATGGTCCAGGCGTTGACCGCGTCCGCCACTTCTCCCTTGGGACGGTTGGCATTCGCGACGCCAAGCGCGGTGCGCACCGTATCCAGACCTACTCCCAGCTTATTCAGCAGAGTAGGATTCAATTCCGCGCGAATGGCCGGTCGGGCGCCCCCGCCTACGAACACCTGACCTACCCCATCGACTTGCGACAACTTTTGTGACAGGATCGAGTCGGCCGCGTCATACATCTGCGGCAAAGTTTGCGTATCGGAGGTAAGCGCCAGAATCAGAATAGGCGCGTCTGCGGGATTCACCTTGCGGTATGTGGGATTGCCG
>JBPYDQ010000401.1:0-38348 GCA_051986135.1 Terriglobales bacterium
TAACCCAACCGTTAAATTGCTTATCCCACTTCGACCAGTCCGTACTGGCTCTGCCAGCGGGCGCGCATGTAACGAATGGCACAGTCGATTTCCGGTTGACTGATTTCCCGATTGGGTCCCGACAGGACTGCGGCTGCTTCTCGTTTAGCAGCTTCTAGCAGTTGTCGGTCACGGATGATATTGCTGACTCGAAAACTTGGCATCCCCGCCTGTCGCGTTCCGAAAAATTCGCCTGGTCCGCGAAGTTCCAGATCGAGTTCCGCGATTTCGAACCCGTCATTGGTACGCACCATAGCATCGAGGCGTCGATCGCCCTCCTCCGACACCGTTCCACTGGTTAGCAGTATGCAGTAGGACTTCGCGCCTCCCCGGCCGATACGTCCGCGCAGCTGATGCAATTGGGCCAAGCCGAAGCGCTCGGCATGTTCAATCACCATGATGGTGGCATTGGACACGTCCACTCCCACTTCGATCACAGTGGTCGAGACCAGAATCTGGATTTCACCCGTCTGGAATAGGCGCATGGTCATGTCCTTCGTTTCCGCATTCAGACGACCATGCAGAACGGCAACCTTCAAGTCGGGGAAGATGCGGCTGCTAAGTTCCTTGTACATCTTCATCGCAGCCTTGAGCTCCGTCTCTTCGTTCTCCTCGATGACGGGATAAACGATGTAGGCCTGATGTCCAGCGCCAACCTGTTTGCGCACGAAATCCCACACTTCCGGCGAGCGTTGGTCCGAGACCCGCCGGGTTACGACAGGAGTGCGGCCGGGAGGCATTTCATCAATGACCGACAGATCAAGATCTCCATAGAGAGTGAGCGCCAGGGTGCGCGGAATCGGGGTAGCTGTCATGACCAGCATGTCGGGTTCGGGCAAAGAAGACTGGCCACCGCGCGAGGCCGTCCCATCTTCTCCCTTCCGCAGATCAGTGCCTTTCTTCATCAACTTTAACCGCTGCAACACGCCGAATCGATGCTGCTCGTCGACGATCACCAGTCCAGGTCTTTCGAATTCCACATTGTGCTCCAGCAGAGCATGCGTGCCGATCACAAGTTGAGCATTACCTCGGGCCACATGCCGGCGAATATCACGTTTGCGGTCCTCGTCGAGAGAGCCGGTGAGCAGAACAATGCGATAGCCGGCGTTCTCAAGAATACTTCGGGCCGAAAGATAGTGCTGTGTCGCGAGGATTTCCGTGGGCGCCATGAAGGCCACCTGATAGCCGTTTTCGATTGCGATGATCGCGGCTTCAAACGCCACTATTGTTTTACCTGACCCGACGTCCCCTTGCAGCAGGCGGCGCATGGGGGAAGGCTTTTCCATGTCGGAGGCAATCTCTTTGAGCACACGTTTTTGCGCGGCGGTGGGATGAAAGGGAAGAATTCTCTTGATTGCCTGGCGAACGCCGTCGTTGAGCTGAAATGCGATACCCGTTTGCGCCTTCTGCTGGCGACGCTTAAGCTCCAGTCCCAGCTCGATGAAGAATAGTTCCTCGAAGATGAGGCGCATTTGTGCAGGTGTCCGGTAGGATTGCAAGTCCTGTAAACTCACTCCCGGGTCGGGCCAATGAACTTGCGAGAGAGCTTGTCGGGGAGCGATCAGCATCATGCGTGACCGCACGGCCGCAGGAATCGATTCGGGAACGTGCGGGGTAAGGTTTTCCACCGCCGAATGAATAATGCGGCGAAACCAGCGAGACGTGAGCTTTCCTGTGGCTTCGTAGATGGGGACAATGCGTCCGATCTCGAGCGAGGCGGCTAAGCCTTCGCCGCCTTCAGCCAAGACTTCCACCTGGGGTTGAATGATCTCGAGTCCGCCCCGATTGTCGCTGTCCACCTTGCCGTACAACGCAACCATCTGTCCAGGCCGGAACCGATCCTTCAGATACCTGGCGTGGAACCAGAGGCACTTCAACCGAGCCCGGCCCTGGCCGGCGGTAAGTTGGAAGATGGCTGTACCGGTCCGGCGTGTCCTGAACAGGCCTGCCGTCCGTACCTCGGCAATAACACTGGCCATCTCGCCGGGCCGCAGTTCGGCAATGCTACGCAGATTCAGGCGATCCTCGTAACGGAAGGGAAGATAATGCAACAGGTCGTCAACACTCTGAATGCCCTTGGCGCCGAGCACGTCCGCAAGACGCGGTCCAATGCCCTTGACGTATTGGACGGGGGTGGTAAGTTCCAGCATCGGAAAGGAAAATGTTAACAGGGGCGGGCACGACGAATCCTAACGCGTGGAACCCGGTGTCTAAGCAGAATGTGGCGGTAAATTTCGTCGAGTCGCTGGCCGCGGTCCTTCTGGGCAACGCAGCCTACCTGTTGCTGTCACCTTACATGCCGCCGCTGGCCCGGCACAGGGTTTTCAAAATCGATTTCGGGATGCTGGTGGATTTCTGGTTTTGTGTGGTCGCGTTTGGCGTAATTAAGACCGCGCGATGGTGGAGGAACCGGAAGAGAGTGGACAATGAATAGCGGGTCATAGATGCTGGCTGCAGAGCGGATCGAAACCCGGCCAGCCAGCCACCTCAGCCACCGAGCATGCCGGAGTCAATCTCCAGGAACACTCCGTCATCGCAACTTGATCCATGTTGGAGCCTGTCCGCGTCTCGGAGCTGTTAAACAGAACATGCTGTCAGGCGGCGCAATACGGAGTTGAAACCAAACCGTCGAGCGAATCGTCCCGCCGTTGGCCCGCTAGAGCGTTGTTAAGCGGTGTGATCATGCTGGCTTTGAATACTCTCGCCAAGGTCTCGGCCCAAGCGGCACGTTTTTGGGGATCGTCGTGATCTCAAGAGGTAATGGGAAATTTGTCGTGCGATTGCGTAGGGCTGTCCGCCAAACTCCAAAAGCCAGCAAGGAAGTTCGACCATGGTCTCGATCGTCTTTAACCGTTTTTCGGCCGCATCCGGCAGTTCCGCCAGCAGATCCGTGCTTAGGCGGTCGAGTGCCTCCGTGGGAGCCATTCGGCTCAACTGGAATTTGGAGACCCCGTGTCTTTCGAGAAAGATCAGCGAGCTCGGTTGGCAACGACGCACACGCTTCAATTTCGCCGATTGTTCCGGATCGAGCCAGAAGGCCCGCACGCCGTGGGTATGGACGAGTTCCAGGTTGCGAAGTTCCTGAAACCATTGGGCCGCGTCAGGACGCAATTTGAGTTGGGTCCCTAGCCCCCAGGCCTGGAGTCGACCGTTATCGACCGAGCAAAAGGTGCGGTCGTCGGAAAGAAAGCCGTAGCCCATCTGACCGAGCGCCAGGGCTAGCGTTGACTTTCCCGAGCCGGATGGACCTGCCAGCAGTAGGCCATCTTGATCCTTGGCTACACACGCACAGTGCAATTCTGCAACCCCGACCGAGGCGCTCACGATGGTGAGCATCATCGGGAAAACCACGCTTCTCCAATACACACTGTCGGCTGCCATTGCTGCCGAAAATCGTCCGATCACTCGGCGAGTTCGAAGATCTGCGAGCATAGAACTCCCCGCCTCAAACCCCGCAAAAACCAGATGATCCAATCCGCGCACGTAGGGCTTTGGCCAAGGCGGCTGGGCGGGATATCGATGATCAACCCAGAATCGGATGCTGAAGTCAGCCAAGATCGATGGCACATTGACCGGGAGGAAGCTCTCGCGCGCTCGTTCCAGCAGACACTCACAATTTGTCGAAAACCTGCACACCGCGCCGGCGGCTATGTAATGCTCACACAGCTGGGTCTCAGCGTTTTTGCGAAGAAAATCTCCCGGGCTCATCTTGACAGGGACCGAATCGGATCTAGGCATCGGAGAACCGCACCGGGGCCTCCCAAGTCGACCACAGTATTCGCCAAATCCGCTCTGTTTGTCAGTTTTTTGTCAATGCGATGTAAATGTTTTCTGTTCAGAAGCAGCCCTTCATTAACCCTCTTTCTTACGCACGGCCTCCATAGCGCTCGAGAATCGATGCCTCTGTTCATCAGAACGCAAGCACACAGAGCAGTCGAAGATGAGAAGAGGAATACCATGGCCAAGCACATGACAGTGGTGCTGGAAGTTCCGGAATTGCTGGAGCCTGCTCGCTCGCCAGACGTTTTACCTTGACCACCTCGCCTCGATGGGGAAGGAGGTGGAAGTTGGCCAGCACACGCCAAGGTGCGTCTCGCCTCGAATGACCCAAAATCGCTCGTGTCGATAGCCAACACGAGTGATAGTTTCCTGACACTCCGCCCGCGTTCTATATTTCCGCGGAGCGGCCCGGGCGCGCAAGGGAGTTGCGCTGGGAGTGTAGATGTTGCACGCTTCTGCTCGACTGGGGCGGGTGAATGGCTCGATTCCTCATGGCCGGTCGTCATTGGTGGCCAACGACGGAAGAACGTTCCCAGATGGTCGCGGTCTAAATTGCCGTGCTACGCTCGAGTTGCTGTAGCTCGCGCTCGATCTCTCTTCGCTGCTGGTTCCATTGCTTGTGCATTTTCAGATTCTGTTGCCGCATCTCCTTCTGGACCTTCCGCTGCTCCTCGCGCCACTGGTTTTGCCGGCACAAGCTCTTGCGAACGTCGTCCAAGGCACGTCCGGCTTGCTGAATAGCAAATTCCATCTGAGGCTGAAACCGTGCCATCTCCGTCGTTAGTTCCTCAAGGTCCACTTTGGCGTCGATGTCCGGAAGGTTAAAATTCTCATCTCCGAAGAGTTCGCCCGCCTGTCTGCGTTCCGGTATCGTCAAGGTGAGAGTCTGCTCACGCTTATCACGTATAATTCCGACGCTTACGGGACCACCGCCACGATGCGTCTCGAGGCTGTGGCTGAAATCGCTGCTGTCGTGAACCGGATCCTTGTCAACCCGGACAATCACGTCGCCGGCACGAAACCCAGCTTTATCCGCACGGCTACCCTTTTCGACCGAACGCACCAGCACACCATGGCCCTCTTTTGCGCCGAAATAATCGCCGAGCTGAGGGGTTAGGTTCTCGACCATCAGTCCGCTGCGCAGGGCAGAATGTACCACTATGACCGAGACGGGAATATCGATTTCCGGCATTGCCGGCATAGGCGGTATATGAGGCATATTGATGTGGAACGACTTGCCAGGCAGGTCGCTTACGAATTTACCGCGCTCCCCCAATTGCGCTTTGATTGTGCGCAGCTGGCCATCGCGGCTGATACCCAGTTCGATTACCCGGCCGGGAGGGGTTTCATGAATCATGCGCCGCAGTTGTGCGCCACTCTCGATGGCCGCTCCGTTCATTGTGAGGATCACGTCGTGTTCCTTCAGGCCAGCTTTCCCCGCCGGGGCATCCTGATCGACCATAGTGACTTCCACGCCTTGTTCCCTGCTGAGCTTGAGCGCCGATAGACGATCGGACGTGACGTCGGCAATGTCTACGCCGAGATAGGCGTTGGTACCGGGTTCTTCGCTGGAGTACCCAGAGACCTCCGGCGCATTTTCATAGATTTGTTCCGGCGATGCCGCCCTGGCTAGGGGCAATACCGCCGCGAAAATCGCGATCAGCCAGTATCGTTCCATGTTCGCCCTCCCTCACGCCTGACCACCACCGGGTGGTTCATTGCCCGCGCAGAATTCGGATGTCTCCGGTCTGGGTACTTAATTTCAGAGTCGGACCGCCGCCGTTAAGACTGCCCTCGGCCGTAATCGTCTTAGGACCCCAATCGCCGCCCTCGCTGCTGGTATGAATCTGGGGAAAATCTGAACGAATGGTGTGTCCGTTAGCCATGTCAATCGTGGCACGAACCGTCAAGCGCACATCGGAAGCAATATAGACGGTTATGTCGCCGGCCGAAGTCTCCAGCGAGGAGTCGGACTTTTCACCCGATGATACGAATCTCACCACGATTGCCCCGGCGCCGGTTTCGGCGCGTGCCGAGCCGACGGCGTTCAGTTCGATTCGTCCTGCTCCGGTTTCCGCCCGTACCCATGATTTGGAGGAAGCCAGACGGATACTCCCACCTCCGGTCTCCATTTCCACCGGGCCGGCGATCTCGCCGACATCGATGTTGCCGCCGCCGGTCGAGACTTTCACCTTGCCCGTACACTGCTTCACCTGGATATTGCCCCCGCCCGATTCGAGGACGGCGCCTTGCGAGCCGGAAACGATGACCATGTCACCCCCGCCGGTTTCAGCAGAGATTTTGCCCTTGACTGAGCGAATGGTAACCCTGCCCCCGCCAGTTTTAAGATCCGCATCGCCACCCACGCTGCCCACGTCAATGGAATCCCCGCCGGTCTCGGCCTCAACCGAGCCGCCAATATCATCCAGCTGAATGCTGCCACCGCCGGTCTCGGCGTTGACTCGGCCGGAAACCCCGTTGACCACAACGTTGCCGCCTTCCGTTTCAATTCGCACCGAGCCGGTTTCCCGGGGAACGTTCACTAGGAATTCGCCCGAGCATCGGTTATGAGACCCCTCCTCGTCTTCGGCGGTGATATAGGCGGTGTCTCCATGAACACCGGTGGATATTTTGATTGATTGCAACCGGCGGCGGGATCTTTCTTCCGAGGAGCAGGCCGTGCTATGAAAAACGTAAGTAATGCCTTGCCGTGAGCCGCCTAGTACTCGCACCGAGCCGAATTCGGTTTTGATCTGCAGGTTCCGTGCAGCCGCCAGTGAGCCAGTCGTGTCCTGCGACGAATTACTGCCCTGATTGGGAATACGGCCCTGTTGCGCCAAGGCCGCGCTCGCCAGCGACATTGTAACTACGAACGTACCGGCGAACTTTGAGAGTTGTTTCACTTTCGTGTCCTCGTTGTCGTCTTACCTCCTGGCCCGAGCCTGGGTTGGTGGGTACGACCTCAATTTGCTGAACTTACCGATTCTGTCGCCCCTTGCCGGGCTCGTCTCCTTGCCGCCGTACACCCAGGATTCACGTCCCGAGCTGAACTGTTTCCTTCCGCCGCTCCACGGTCGCCGCCCTCGGACGACGTACCGACACCCATGCAAAAATTTCGGAAGAGTGTACTGCCACCCGCCCGCCTTTTTTAATCAATTTCCGGCAGCTGGGCCAGCATATTGCGAGCCTGCGACCGGATGTATTGGTTCTTGTCATTCTGCGACAGTTGCGTCAACACATTCCGCACACTGCTGTCGGCGGTCACCGGCCTGAGCAGTTGCAATGCCTGGGTGCGCACGCCGGAGTTGGAATCGTTCATCAACGCTTCCAGAATGGCATCGCGCACACGGGTGTCGCTCTTTACGTAACCACTCAAGCCCTGCAAGGCTTTGAGGCGGACGCCAGGATTGGAATCGTAACGTAGCGCATAGATCAGAGCCTCGCGTACATGCGCATCATTGGGAGTCTGCGTCAGCAGATCCACCGAATCCATGCGCACGCCGGAGTTGTAGTTATTCCGCGCGGCAAACAATAACAGCTGCTGGATGCGCTGGTCGTTGATGGATCCCTCGACGTCCTCAGTCCGGGTGGTGTCGTATTTGATGGTAACCTTGTCGCTGCCCGGTTCCTGGATGACAGAACGAATACCGGAAATGTTGGCCTGGGAGGGAACTGAAGAGTTTGCGTCTGGGGCGGCTACCGAAGCACGATTGCCAAATACTGAATAAGTGGCGCCGATCCCGCCGGCAAAGCCCACAATCAGCAGAACAGCTGCCAGCGCGGGTGAAAATCGCATCTGCCGCAACCAGCTCCAGGGATCAAACGTGAGCCGTTGCCACAGCCCGCCCTGCTCGGCCGTTTCCAGCGCTTCCTGCAAACGCATTCGCGCCGCCGCCACGAGATTCGGGGAAGGTTCCTCCACCGGCAAAGACGAAAGCGCCACATGAAACTTGCGCAGCGCTTTCAGTTCCGCCGCGCACTCGGGACATCGTGCCAGGTGCTGCTCCAGTTCAAAGCGGGCATCGTCCGCCAGCTCGTTGTAAACAAAGAGAACAATGTTCTCGCGTACCCATTCGCACTTCATAATGGCACCCCCTCGACGGGGCTATCGCTCCTAAATAGATCCCTTTTGACCGGAATGAAATCCCTGGCCAATTTTCATCGCATATCCGCCAGCGCCCCCCGCAATTTCTGGGTAGCGCGAAAAAGTGTATTCTTGGCGGTTTCTTCTGTCGTGTGCAAAATCTCGCCCACGGTTCTCAACTTGAGACCCTGGTAATGCTTCAGTTCAAAAACCATGCGCTCGCGCGGCGTCAACTTTTCCAAGGCACGGTTGATGCGCGATCCGAGTTCCCGCGCCATCAAGTCACGTTCCGGATTGGCGGTAGCGCGTCCATCGGGCACTTGGCTCAGTATGTCAAACTCGTCGCCGCTCTGGTCGGTAGCGACCGGCGCATCTTCCTTGCGCACATTTTTCTTGCGTATGTGGTCGAGACAGATATTGGTGACGATGCGGTAAATCCAGGTATAAAAAGAGCACTCGAAACGAAAGTTGCCGATACTCTTGTAGGCTTTGAGGAAAGCCTCCTGGTAGACGTCCTGCGCGTCCGTTTGCGATCCGGTGAGGTGCACGGCGAGCCGCAGCACGGCCTGGTCGTAGCAGCGCACGAGTTCCTCGAACGCGGCGCGATTCCCGCGCTGCGCTTCGCGAACCAGCATCGTGTCATCGATTCGGCCTGTCGTGTGCCCAGCCATCTCACCCCGATCTAGGGGGTCCGGGGTATTGCTGCCTTGAGCCCATCGGTTTGCCACACCCGAACTGGAATATCCGCCTATGGGTAGAACAAACGCATCGGCCGGCATCGTCGTCGTCTCTTCCTGGCAAACCCTTGCTGCCTAGCCTTACTCTCTGGTTTGCATAGACTTGGACGTGGCAGCCCCCCGGACGTGAGCAAGATTATAGGGGTTTCTGATGGAATCTGACGACAGTAAGTTGTTGGAAGTCCGCAGCTTAGTCTCGTTCCAAAGTGGAACCGAGTTGTCCTGCACCGAGCCCGGTGCAGTGAATCGTGGTGTCTTTTCCCGTCGATCCTTAGGCGGAGGGTCTGTCGCCAAAAATGGCGGTTCCCAGCCGAACGCAGGTGGATCCCTCCTCAATCGCGGTCTCAAAGTCGTGAGACATACCCATAGAGAGCACCTGCATACCGACACCGGGCAGCATTCGGGCGGCGATCCGGTCGCGCAACTCGCGAACCCGACGAAAGAAGGGCCGGGCTGCTTCTGGTTCTGTGGTGAAGGGGGGTACGGTCATTAGCCCCTGAATTTCGAGATGGGGCCAGCGGGGCGCAGACTCGAGCAGCTGCCAAATTTCTTCGGAATCAGGATCTACCCCACTTTTGGCTGTCTCGCCGCCAACGTTGATCTCAATCAGCACTGTCAACTTCTTTCTGCGTTCGCCAGCGGCTGCATTCAATTTGTCAGCCAACCGCACAGAATCCAGAGAGTCGACTGCCGAGAACAGTTCGGCCGCCTTCGTGGCTTTATTGCTTTGCAGGTGCCCGATCATATGCCACGCGGCGCCGGTCAGGTCCCCGAGCTGGCCGACTTTGCCGGTAAACTCCTGCACGCGGTTCTCACCGAAGAGGCGCAGACCTGCTTCGTAGGCCTCGCGAATCCGTTCCGCGGCGAAGGTCTTGGTGACCGCCATGAGCGCGATCTCGTCAGGGTTGCGGACCGACCTGCGGGCGGCTGCAGCAATCCTCCGCCGGATTTCTGAGATGTTTTCTCCTACATTCATAAAGGCAACAAAGGCCCCCGGTTTCGCTCGAGCAGGCTCCGGATCGAAAAGCGCGCCAAGGGTCGCTTGGTTGCTATGGTAGGAAAACGAACCGGATTTACATGATTGCTGTCGGAGGCGCCGGGTCTTCGGGCCTACCCGCATTGGCAAGCGGAACCTTCATCATGACCGTGATGAGCACAGCCAGACCAATTAGTCCCGAGACCCACGCGTCTCCAACCGTAATATGCCAGAGCCTGTGATTGCTGCCCACGATGGCCGCAATAACAAGCCCGCAGAGCGCCTCACCAGCAATCAGGCCGGAAGCCGTCAACACTCCGGCGTTGTCCACCCTGGCCTTCTGAGCGTCATTGAGACCGCGCCGGTCGCGCAACTTATCGGTGATCCAGCGTACGAGGCCGCCCACGAAAATGGCCGAGGTTGTCTCCAGCGGCAAGTACATACCGACCGAGAACAGCATCGGACTCTTTACTTCCACCATGATCATGGCGAACCCCATAAAGATCCCCACGACTACCAGCGGCCATGCCATATTACCGCCCACGATGCCCTGCGCCAGCATGGCCATCAATCCCGCTTGCGGAGCGGGAAGGGCTGCGCTGCCGAAGTGGTAGGCCTTGTCGAGAATCATGAGCGGGAAGAACAGAACCAGGGAGGCAACAATCGTGCCAAATATGTCGCCAATCTGCATTTTCGCAGGCGTACCACCCAGGATGTAGCCAGCCTTCAAATCCTGCAGCATCTCACCGGCGACGGCAGATGAAACGCAGACTACAGCAGCGACCCCCAGCACCGCGGCCACGCCGCCAATCCCGGAAACTGCCATCGCCACCATGAGCAGGGCCGCGACGACCAGCGTGCACAAGGTCAGCCCGGAGACGGGATTATTGGACGAACCAATCATTCCGACCAGATTTCCTGAAACTGCCGCGAAGAAGAATCCCAGTACCACCATAACCGCCGCTGCCACCAGCGCACCGGCTATGGCTTTGTTGCCAGTCAGGTTGTGTGCCCCGGCGATGAAGTAGTAGTACAGCCCAATCATCGCCAGAAACACGATTCCCACGCCGATGAACACTGCTTTAATGCTCAGATCGCGATCGAACCGCTCTGTAGCTGCGCGCGCCTCAGCCGACTTCTTCAAATCCGAAACCGCTCTTGCCATCCCTGCTGCCAATTGCCGCCGCATGCGGAATAGCGTGAATGCGGAACCTACGAGCATGCCACCGACTGCGATCGGCCGCACAATCGAGAACCATACGCTGAATGCCACGCCACTCCAGTACTCCGCCGGACTTGCTCCGGCGGGCATCGCCGGCAGGGTCGGCCCGAGAAAATAAATCAGCAGTGGAACTAACAATCCCCATGCAAGCACGCCGCCGGCGAAGTTCAAGGCGGCCAGTCGAGGTCCGATGATGTATCCCACACCCAGGTAAGCGGGACTGACAGCTGGTGTTGTGAACGTGCTCATCCCTCCGGTAGACAGGATCGGCGCCGTTGCACTCCGCCCTAATCGCAGGCCAGCCGGCATCTTGGGAATAGCTACCATGATCTGCCGCGTATACCAAAACAGGTTAATTTGAGACAGGAAGTACAGCAGGGCGCCGCCACCCATATTGGCGAACAGGATTTTCGCCGATCGCGCACCTTGCTGCCCGGCCTTGTGGATCTCCGAGGCCGCCACCGACTCGGGGAAGGGCAGTTCCGGATCTTCGACCATCACCCGTCGGAGCAGCGTGACGAACAGAATTCCCAGCAAACCTCCGATCAACATCAGGGCGACCGATTGCCAATACCTCTCGATGCCCAAGGTCGGCCATAGACCGGCGAGAACGAATGCCGGTATGGTAAATACCGCGCCCGCCGCCACCGATTCACCAATCGCGCCTACGGTTCGCGCAATGTTTTCCTCCAGGATCGAACCCTTCATGAGCCGCAGCACCGCCATGCCGATAACGGCGGCCGGATAAGTAGCCGCGATGGTCATTCCTGCGCGCAGGCCCAAGTACGCGTTGGCGGCCCCCAGGATTGCGGTCATCACCAATCCCAACAGAACGGCGCGGAAGGTGAATTCCCGCATTTCCATCGTTGCGGGCACGAAAGGCTGATGTTTCTTGACTGGCTGTGCGGGGGACAGTGTTTGCGTGCTCATGGACAAGAACCTCGCGGATCGGCAGATAACGTTGAAAGATAAGAGACGGCGCACCTTAACACGCGTCTTGGCTCGATTACAAGTACGCTCGACACCGGCTTGCGCTCGCCTTATCCATCGTATAACCAGTGCCGCACTCTGCACTATCGCGATGCTGGCGGCGCATTGCGCCGTGTCTGGCCCGTAGCTATACTGGGTTTGATGCGTCCGGCTTGCGCTGGCAGAAGGCGCAGCCGTTGTCGGAGGGTCGTCTTCAGCAGTAGCAAGGACCTCGAGCGAACCAGGTTTACCGCCGGCTCCCGAGTTGAGGCCGCTCGTCTCTCGGGCCTGACCGGAGCTGCAGAAAGTCTGTTTGCCACTCTTTTTCCCGCCGATTGCCGTCTCTGCGGTGCCCCACTGATGCGGATATCCCGTTTGCCGGTCTGTCAAGACTGCCTGTCGGGTGTTCGGCCCATTTCTGGAGGCTTGTGCAGCATCTGTGGGGAGCCGATATTTTCGCCCTACGCAGGACTGGATGGACACGAACAGTGGCTATGCGGGGTCTGCCGCAGCCTGAAGCCCGTATATGTCAAGGCAGCCGCCTACGGCAGCTACCACGGCGGATTACGGGAACTCATCGACCTGCTCAAATATGAACGCGTTCGACCTGCGGCCGACATTCTTGGGCGGATGTTGGGGGAAGTCATTACACGGCTGGCTCCCGAATTCGGCGAGCAGTCGCTGCGGGTGATTCCGGTTCCTCTCCACCTGCGGAAGTTGGACGAACGTGGCTTTAATCAATCCAAGCTGATTGCCCAGGCTGCATTAAAAATCAAACCTCGAGCGCTCGATCTGCGCCTGGCCGATGGATTGCTGAAGCGCACCCGCGCCACGCTGTCCGAAAGGGGATTGAGCAGCCGCCAACGGAAGGAGAACATGCGGGGTGCCTTCGCCATTGAGAAGCCTGTCGAGGTAACCGGGCAACAGATTCTGCTGATAGACGACGTATTCGCCAGCGGAACCACGGTGTCGGAATGCGCTCGCCTGTTGCGCCGGGCAGGTGCTACCCGCATCTGGGTAGCTACGGTTGCGCGAACCCCTAGCCGAGAAGCGGAGGGTGCGCGGGTCGCATCCCATAAGGAAGAAGATGATGAACTTAGGACGGTAGCCAGGGCAGCGCACGTTTGAGAGTTCCAATGTCAGGAAAGGGAAACACTTCGGTGAACTTGGCCCGGCGGACGCACGGGGAGCTGCCTCCCTCGCTACTGCCGCACGATGGCCACTATCCATCGCTGCACGCGCCGGTGCTGGTTCTGAACGCCTCCTATGAGCCGATCAATGTTTGCGCAGCCCGCCGCGCTATTGTGCTCGTGCTCAAAGGTATCGCGATGGCCGAAGAGGAGAACGGCCATTATCTGCATGCCGCCCGCCTGGCACTGCGAGTCCCCTCGGTAATCCGCCTGCTTGAATACCGCCGAATTCCGCACCAGAGCCGGGCCCTTTCTCGAAAAAATATCCTGCTTCGCGACCGCAATACCTGCCAGTACTGCGGCGAAGTCCTGCTGTCGAGCGAGTTGACGCTCGACCACGTCGTTCCCCGCTCCCGGGGGGGCTCTTCGACTTGGGAAAATCTGGTCGCGTGCTGTCATCCCTGCAACCGTCGCAAAGGCAATCAATTCCCCACGGAAGCCGGCATGCATCTCATGCGCGAGCCGCGCGCCTTCAACCTCCACACCAGCCGCCACATCATGCGCTTGATGGGACGGTCGGATGATAAATGGAGAAAGTATTTGTTTTATTAAGGTTCTAACTTACTTTGGCGGCTGTGGTTGCCCCTGCTGTTGTCCCTGCTCGGTCGGACCTTTGGGAATTTCCTTTCCCTCGTATGTGATCCTCGATTTCGATCCGAACTGTTTGTAATTCTCGTACTTTACGATCTCCCGGATTTTTACGTCGCCGGCGGAGAAATGGAGGGTGTCGTCGGCACGAGTGTAGGTAGGGAACCAGTATTTACCGTCGACCTGCTCGCGCCAGGTAGTGAAATTGGGGAATAGGTTCTCCTGACCCTTCTTCTTGCGGATATCAGGTACGGTCTTGCCGTAGGTTTTCACGATCTGAAAATCGTGGTCGTCGACCCAGATACGTCCTTGAAAATAGCGCTTTTTGCCGACAATCTGCCTGGGTGCGATATCGAACACATAACAATGCAGCTCATCCTCCTGTTGCTGTCCGGCATAGAGGATGTTGTACTCGGGAATTTCATCGCTGGTAAGGACGAAAGGCAGGCGATTCTCGATATCATCTACGTCCTCTTCGGTCATCATGATGCGCTCCAGCGTCGGCTGGGGAGCGAAGACGACGTTCTTAACCTTGCGGCTTTTGTCGTCGAAAGTAACGTCAAAAACCTGGTGGTACTCGCCATCCACGGTGTCGCCATCCATGGTTTGTACTTTCACATCTTGGCGATAAGTGTAGTTGTCACGGGCTTCCTTGAACTGCTTCTCTTTGGAGGCAAACCTCTGGATGATCTCCTCGGGCGAAATACCTTTCGGCTGCGCCTTGTCGAGTTCGCCTTCCTGGGCAAGAGCAAGACTTGGGCAAAGGAAGCCAGCTGCCAGAATAGCTAGCAATACCCGAATAAAGCGGGGAGAAGAGGATTTCATATGTGATTACAGTCTACTCTCCAAGATTAGATGCAGGGCTGTGGGCCATAGCTGCAACGCCGTTGGCATTTGCTGGCTATGCGGCTGAACCGGGCCTTCCGGGGACTGAGCACCATCGGCTAACCGCTAAGCGCGCTTCTCTTTCACCACCGCCCGAATCTCGCCTTTGGCTACCCGGGCCGAGATATCATCGCCGGCCCTGACCGCGTCCGGGTCCTTGATCAGTTTCCCCGACGAATCGAACACCAAAGCGTATCCCCGCTCCAGAATTGCCAGGGGCGACAAAGCCTGCAGGCTGCCGGCAAGCCGTTCCAGCTGCGACTTTCTTTCGAGCAGCGCGTTACGAAATGCCGCGGCCAGAGCCGCGGTTCGGCTTTCCAGCTGTTCCTCGATGGCCCGAAGCCTCTGCCGGACATCGTAGTACCGAACGGCCGCCGCGGCAAACTCCCAGCGTCGTCGATCGTGCTCGAGGAGGCGGCGCAGGGCAGTCTCGAGCCGGTAAGCTAGCTCGTCCAACCGCTGCTGCCGCCGCCCGAGCGAGTCCATGATGCGGGCAAACGCTCCATGTTGCGCCAGTTCTGCCAAAGATTGCCGAGCCATGAGGAGGCGGTACCGCATAGCTCGCGCCAGCCGCTCGCGCAGTGCCTCCGAAGCATTTTCAATCTCTTGTCGCGAGCGGATCACCAGTTCCGCAGCAGCCGACGGGGTCGGGGCGCGCAGGTCAGAGACAAAATCAATAATGGTGAAGTCAGTCTCGTGTCCAACGGCGGAAATAACGGGAATCTGCGATTGGGACACGGCGCGTGCCAATCCTTCATGGTTAAATGCCGCCAAGTCCTCGATCGAACCACCGCCACGGGCCACAATGATAACCTCAACCGTGCGCGCCTTGTTGAACCACCGAATACCGGCCGATACTTCGTTCGGCGCCTGATCGCCCTGCACCTGCACCGGGTAAATCAGCACGTTGGCGGTGTGATGCCGCCGCTGCAAAATGTTGAGGATGTCCTGCAACGCCGCCGCCTGCGACGAGGTCACAATCCCGATCCGCCGCGGCAGCGCCGGAATAGTCTTCTTGCGCGCTCGCTCAAACAGTCCCTCAGCTTCGAGCTTCGCCTTCAGCTGTTCGAAAGCGATCTGGAGCGCGCCGGCACCCTTAGGTTCGAGATACTCGGCGGAAATCTGCAGTTCTCCGCGCTCTTCGTACACCGTCGCGCGTCCCCGCGCGATCACCTGCATGCCATTATCCGGTTTGAAGCGCAGCAGGCGAGCGGACGAGCGGAACATCACCACCCGGATCTGCGCGTTTTCGTCCTTCAACGTAAAGTACATATGGCCGGAAGGGTGGGCCCGTAAATTGGAAATTTCCCCTTCCAGCCAGACGTCGGTGTACTCACGTTCCAAGTGCGTACGCAGCGACGCGATCAGATCGCGAACCGTCCAGATGCGCCGCTCCGGAGGGCGAAAGTTAAACCCCAGCTGGTCGAGGGCAGACATCGTTTGGAGTTTACAGGAAGCTGCCAGCTAGTGAGCTTCCGTTCTCGCCATCCGGCAAACAAAAATATTGCGCGCGGATAGCCTGCGCGGTGTGCTCGGGAACAACTTGATTTGGATTAGCGGAGCGGCTTGATTCAGGCTTTCTCCCGGGCGACAAATTTTGTTGGAGACTCGGCATCATCTCTGCTGCGCCGGCATGAATACGGCCATTGCGCAGACCGTCAGCAGAACACGGACAGCTTAATTCATCGGCAAACCTCGCGGCAGAACGGAGGCAGCTCCTGACCGTGACGCATATGGTCGAGGTTCGGGCCTGCTCGATTCGCCTCGGAACGGTCGCGCCGGGCGGGTTTGCGGGGAGCTGGATCGGGCAGCAATGCGCTGCTGAGCGTCGGAGGATCGATCGCGCCGCATAAGGCGGAGACAGAAGGTTGGAGAGGCAAGCGGCTTATAGATGTTCGAAGCGCGCGTGGCGGAAGCGCGAGGGTGTTTGGGTCGACGTACTCACTTTCTTCTTCAGGGGCAAAAGGGGGCAGGGTGGGTTAACAAAGTTTTGTGAATTGCGCTATCTTTTCAGCAGGCACACTACTTCCGCCCTAAAGCGGGCAACCCTGGCGTGCGCCGTTACAATAAGGACGTGAAGCCCAGCATCTTCGTGATAGAAGACGATCCCGATATAGCCCGGCTGGTCCGGCATCATTTGGAAGGTGCTGGATTCAGCGTGCGTCTTTTTTCCGGCGGAGCGGGCGTGATGTCGGAAGCCGAGCACCAGAAGCCGGGAGTATTTCTCCTCGATATCATGGTTCCCGGCATGGATGGCTTGGACCTGTGCCGTCGTATTCGCCAGAACGCAGCGCTCGCGCTCACGCCGGTCATTTTTCTAACCGCCAGGAGCGGAGAGGCGGACCGCATTCTAGGACTAGAACTGGGAGCGGACGACTACATCGTCAAGCCCTTCAGTCCGCGCGAACTGGTTGCCCGAGTAAGGGCGGTGCTGCGCCGCTTCGAACGGCCGCTTTCTCCTACGCCGGTGCGAGTGGATGAGATCGAAATCGATCCAGCCTCCATGACCTTGACAGTTGCTGGAAGACCAATTACAACCACCGCCACCGAATTTCGTTTGCTCGAATACTTGGCCCGGCATTCCGGACGCGTATTCACACGCGACCAACTGCTCGATTCGGTATGGCGCGATACTGCATTCGTTACACCAAGGTCGGTAGACGTCTACGTGCGCAGAATTCGCGAGAAGATCGAGCCCGATCCGGAAAATCCACGCTATTTGAGAACAGTTCGCGGGGCCGGCTACCGCTTTGAGGGCTCCAAGTGAGAAGGCGAATCTTCTTCAAGCTGCTGGTCGCCTTTGTACTGGTGATCGCAGCCGCTACCATCACGGTTGATCTCTCGGTGCGCCGCGCCTGGGAGGATTCCCTCACTCGGGAGATCGACCGCAGTTTAAGGCAGAAAACTCTGCTGTTTGCCCACCGGGTGGAAACAGACCGGCAGCACTCGTTGGCAGATATCGCCTCGCAGGAGGGCCAGGCGGCGGGAGCGCGTGCAACCATTATCGATCATGAAGGAAAGGTACTGGCAGATTCGGAAGCCGAAGCCAGCACGATGGAGAATCACGCCCACCAGAAGGAATTCGGTGCCGCCCTCGCGGGAACGATTGGCAGTGAAACTCGCCGCAGCCAAGCCCTCGGCATTCCCTTCCTCTACGTGGCCGCGCCAATTGCCGGGGGAGCAGTGCGGCTTGCCTACCCCTTATCGGATGTCGAGGCCGCAACCCACAACATAAACCGTACGCTATTGCTAGGCTCGACACTGGCGTTCGGGGTGGCTTTAATTCTCGCTGGCATGGCCGCGCAATCCACTGCCGGAAGGCTGCAGAGGATCGTGGGTTTTGCTGAGCGGGTCGCCGCCGGCGACCTCACAGCCCGCCTGGACGTCCATGCGTTCGACGAAATTGGCTTGGTGGCGCACGCGCTCGACCGCACTGTCCGCCGCATGGAAGAGAACTTCGCGGCTCTCCAGAACAGTCAACGGCAGCTTGAAACTTTGCTGAACAGCATGGAGGATGCGGTCATCGCGGTCGATGGACACAGTCATGTGCAGTGGGCAAACCGCGGCATGGATCGCCTCGGCCCACGGACGCGGATCGGTGCGCCACTCATCGAGACCGTACGCGACCCCGATGTGGTGCGCGCCATCATTGCCGCCGGGGAACAGAGAAACGTGCAAACTGCGCGCGCCAGTTCCATCGTGCCGGGACGCACATTCGATGTCACCGCGGCTCCGATGCCCGGTGGTGGGGTAGTCGCCGTGCTGCGGGATCTGACCGAAACCGAGCGCATGGAAAAAACCCGCCGCGATTTCATCGCCAACGTCTCCCATGAGTTGCGCACGCCGCTAACCTCCATTCAGGGCTATGCCGAGACCCTTCTCGACAGCACTCCCAACGCGGATCACATACACGAGTTCCTGGAGATCATCCGCAAGAATGCCGCGCGCATGTCACGTTTGACCGAGGACCTGCTCACGCTAGCCCGCGTCGAATCGGGGGAACAGCGCTTCGACATACAGCCCTCCGTTCCCGGCGATCTGCTGCACGAGGTGGTGCAGAGTTTCAGCACGATGGCGCAAGCGCAAGGCATTGAACTGGTGGTGGAAAATCACGCCGACAGCATGGTCGCCGCCGATCGCGAAGCTATCCATCAAGTGTTCGCCAATCTGGTGGATAACGCTTTGAAATATGCGGCTAGCGGGCGCCGCGTCGTCCTGGGAGCGCGCGGCCAGGACCGCATGGTCGAGTTCTATGTTCAGGATTTTGGTCCGGGCATTGCTTCCGAACATCTTCCCCGGCTGTTTGAACGCTTTTATCGTGTTGACAAAGCTCGCTCCCGCGAATCGGGCGGGACCGGCCTCGGATTGGCGATCGCCAAACATATCATTCTGGCTCACGGAGGTACCATTCGGGCCGAGAGTGAACTGAACCACGGTTGCATGTTTCTGTTCACCATTCCGACCGCAGTCGCCGCCCAGGCGTCACATCACTAGTTCTGCCGACGTTTGCTAGGTTGGTGGCGCGTGCCATGCCTAAAATTCACATGTTTTTAACCCGCCGGGAAGAAAAGGGAACTATCCTCGTCTGTAAGGAATCAGTGTGTATACAGCCGCAAGTGGCCAATTGGCTCGGCCGTTTACGGAGAATTAGAGATGAGCACAGTGATGGCGGGTAGCGTTCATCCTGATTCCCCCCACTCTCAGCTTGTGAACCGCACGGTTCACGCTTGCCACTTGGCCAAGTCTGCTGCCGGCGCCGCCGCCGAAGGAATTGCCACTGGCTCGAAGCCTTCGTTGAATTCGATTCGTCCACTGGAAAAGGAGCTGGACGAGCTCGACATGGCAATCGACGATGGCGTCACCTCTGCCATCACCCAGGTCACCGAGCCCGCCGCTCGCGAACTGCTAGCCTGCATGAAAATCATGATCGGCTTGGAACGTATCGGAGATCTGTTGCTCAGTTTCGCCAACAGCGCCATAGCAGTGGGATCGCGCATCGAGCCTCAGGATATTCGCGACTTGACTCAGATGGCCACGATTCTGGAGAAAATGCTCACTGATGTGGCCGATGGGTTCTCCGAGCGAGATGTTAAAAAGGCGATCCAGGTGCTGCGGGCTGACGCTGAGATGGACCGTCTGCGCAATCTGATCTTCCTTCGCCATATCGAGAACCCCGAAAATGTACCCCGCCAGGAGAGTCTGCAAGTCATCTTCATGACGCAGTCACTCGAACGCGCCGGCGATCACGCCAAGAACGTTGCCGAAGAAGTCTGCCATTTCGTTAGTGGCCACCCCGTCCGTCATGTCCTGATGACTTACGACAAGCCGCTGGAACAGATGTTCATTGATTGGCTGCGGCAGCGGGATGGCCAGCAGAGCTGAACGCGACCCTATCGTTCGATGTCTTCACCTTCCGTGATCGGGTCGGTGACCCGGGAAAGTTTCTGTGGCCAGCCCCCAAAGATGGGCCACCAACCGTGGCCTGGAGCGAGTCCTTTCGCGACCGGTCGATTACCACCTCCGCCCCGGCGCGATCCGGCACGAGGGGAGCCCGGCCATTGCCCAACCGATCAGTTGCCGTCAATGTCCAGTCGAGAATTGCCGATCACGGATTTTCCTCGGATGTCGCTTTTCTATCTCAAGTTCCGCCTTTGGTTGATTTCCGCCGCCAGCTGAGTTGACCAGGAACACACTGATCAGAATGACGGCTGTCGCCATTAACGTTCGGATGCCAATCGCCTCGTGCGCGACTAGCCATCCGAGAAAAACAGCTACCACGGGATTCACATAAGCGTAGGTCGAGTTCCGCGTTGCGGAGCTGACCTTGTGCAACCAGGTGAACGCGCTAAACGCGACCAGCGAACCGAACACAATGAGGTAGGCGAGCGCAGCAGCAGACTTCATGGTCACGCCGTAAAGGTTGAATCTTCCGGCTTCACCGGTTGCAAGTCCTGCCAGCCCCAGGGACGTCCCGCCAGCAATCATCTGCATGGCTGCCGACAGACCTGCTGACGAAGGCAGGAGCGTGCGCTGCGTGTACAAGGTTCCCACCGCCCACAGCAACGCTCCCATCAACACAATGACTGGCCCAAGCAACTCGATACCGGAAGTGGAGCGCATCCCGGAGGGGCCAAGCAGAATGGTAACGCCGATGAAGCCGAGCATTATGCCGAGCAGCCGCCCAGCGCGAACCTTCTGTCTGCTGGAAAACCAGGTAAGCAGTACGATCCAGAGCGGCAGGGTTGCAGACAGGAGGGCAGCCAGGCCAGATGGGACTCTTTGCTCAGCCCACGCCAGACTTCCGTGACTGCCGAGAAAAAAAATCAACCCCGCGATGGCAGCGTTTTTCCAGTGCCGGAGTCTCGGCGCGGGAGTGCCTCGCCCGCGGATCCAGGCATATAGCGCAGTCCCAGCAACCAAATGTCGCGCTGCCATCATAAAGAGGGGAGGGATCGACTCGACCGCATAACGGATCGCCAGATAGGTGGAGCCCCAGATAAGGTAAATGGCGGCAAAAGCCAGGAACAGCTTGGTCGAAGATGGTTGTTCGCTGGTGAGAGACGGATGGGAATGCTTCAAGTCCTCGGGATGCTCGGCTTCGCCGGGTTCGGGCGATCTGCGAAATTTCGAGGACAAAGCGGCCACGAAATCGATGGCTGCAAACCCCAAGATGAGCCTACCGGGCGCATCCTCGCCTGCGATACGGACACCGACCTGGGATTTCCCGCCGATTTCACCAAGCCCAGTTGTCAGCAGCCGGCGAATTTGCCCCCTATCCCAGGTCCCCATTACTCTCCAACCTCCAAAAAGTGTTATGATGGTTATAGCTGACTTTCTTATAACCTGTCAAGATGTTTTTGCAGGTTAAACAGTGAGTTGCGTGCGCAAAAGGAGTTTGCTTAAGGACGATGTCTGCAACCGCAGGGATAGCAAGATTCCAGCTTACTGGGCGCCACGTTTGTCTGGACTTCGTCAATACGGTGGATAATCGTCTCTCGCCCGAGAAAAAGATCGACAACTTGCGCAGCTACCGCGACCTGGTGGGCTTCGCTGAGCAGACGGAATTGATCACCACCTCGCAGGCGCATCAGCTGTTCCGTATAGGCAAACGAAACCAAAGCGGTGGAGAAACGGCGTTGCAGCAGGCAAAACGGCTACGCGAGGCGCTGTTTGAAATCTTCTCGGCAGCGGCGGAGGCGCGCCCGCAGCCGTCTGCCCTAGCGGAATTGAATGCCGTGCTCGTGGACGCGGCTCGAAAGCGTGAACTGGTGGCGCAGCAAGGCCACTTTCACTGGCGATGGGCGGGAATCGCAGAAAATCTCGAGTCCATTCTTTGGCCCATTGCCTATGAAGCGGCCGAATTGCTCGCCTCGGAAAACCTCAAATACGTGCGTATGTGCGCCGCCGAAGACTGCGGATGGTTGTTTTTGGACAAGAGCAAAAGTCACAGTCGTCGCTGGTGCGACATGAAGAGTTGCGGCAATCGCGACAAAGCCAGGCGGTTTTATGAACGCCAAAGAGCCGAGCAATAGGCGACCCTTCTATTCATCCGCTTCAGCATTTGACTTCAAGCGGCTAGCTGCCTGGCGCGAAAAATCCCGATTCGATGCTTTGACTGACGGAAGCAAATTGCACACTCTTGAGCGCAACTTCGGCACCACGGAAGCGCAATGGTCTTACGGGTAGGTTGACGGCAGTTTTGCCCCTCCTTGGAGTTTCTCCTTTCATCAACTGCGTAGATCGCCACGACCTTTCCATCGCGGCACCGATATCGAAATTGAAGCTTCCAACCCCGTACCAGGGGACAGGAGGACTGCGTCTTGCCGTTCCTCAAAAATACCAGCACATCTCGAGAGGCCCGCCGCTGGATAGTCGAGCCGTCCAGCCAGCCCGGGTTGCCTGGTGGCGCCTGTTCCTCTTCCCCCGGTGGGACATGCGGGCGGGTTCGTTCTCCTAAACTCGGGAGCAGGATCGGGCGGTGCCAGTCCCGAATCCTCAGCCGACAAATCAGGCCGCGGGGGATCACTCCTCTGACTAAGGGTCATTAAATACGAAATATATCTTGCCAAGCACGTGAGTTCCTCAATATTATCTTCCGTCGATGCCGGTAACCCGGCAACGATGTACAGATTTCGGGTAGATGTTTCTCGTGTTTGGCAGTCGAGACTTCCGCAATGTAGAACGGGCTCCGGAGCCGTGTGCCGCACTTCCCAGCGTCGGCGCAAGACTCGGGAGCCCTTTGTAGTTGCTCAAGTGCAGCCTGCGAACTGGAAAGATCACTCGGCTCTGCTCCGGTGCCCCCACCCGGATCGCTTGCGACTGAGCGTTTCTGGCGAAACACCGGAGTCAATCCTTGCGGAGGCGAAAGGAGTCTTTTTGTGAGAGAAAAAGGCACAGTGAAGTGGTTTAACGGGGCAAAGGGGTACGGTTTTATTCAGCGTTCAACCGGGGAGGATGTCTTCGTTCATTTTTCCGCCATTCAGGAGAATGGCTACCGTACGCTGAATGAGGGCGAGACCGTGGAATTCGATCTGCTGAAAGGCCCCAAAGGCTTCCAGGCCGCCAATGTTGTCCGTGTCTAGACGGACGGCATTTTTTCACAAGCCCTCTTTGCCAAGCGAAGAGGGTTTTTTTTGGTCGCGGCTCTCTATTGTGCCTCTGGTAATTGTTAGCCATCACCACCGAGGCACCTATCTGCTTTGGCAAACGAGTGGCACAAGCGCCTCCTTCCCCACGTCTCCCCCTGACGTCGTTTTCAGGTTCGAGATTTGACATCTTGGTGACGCCGTCAGCGCCTTATTGGGGTAACCTTGGTGAAAGGTGAGTCGGCCTAACTTCCGCGGTTGGGGGGTGAGATGAAATCACTACTTTTAGCGGTCATTGTGCTGGCGATACTTCCTGTGGCGAGCACCTCGGCTCATTGGCTCGCTCCCAATCGAAGCGACTCGGTACAGCGGGTCGAGGTGAGCGCAAAGAAGTATGAGTTCAGTCCCTCGCCTATCCGGGTAAAGCAGGGCACAAGGGTCGAGCTCAAGATAACAGCAACTGATCACGTACATGGTTTCCGAATTGCCACCTTCGCCGAAGGTGCCGACGCCAACGGGAAAGCCGGTCTTCTTCTTTCATCGCCGGAAGGCTGTCAACGAATCGAGAAAGGGCAGACTGCCACGATTGAGTTTGTGGCGCAGACACCGGGAACCTACCCGTTTAAGTGCTGCGTTCACTGTGGATGGCATCATGGATCGATGAAGGGTGAGCTAATCGTTGAACCCTGAGCGCGGAAAAATAGTCGAGGGCACCCGTGTTTCGGCTGCCTCCATGCGCAACCAAGACTCGTCGAGCGGGTCGCCAAAGTCCCTTACCCTGCAAGACCTTGTTGCAGACGTGCGCGTACGCCACTCTCTTGACCTGTCTATAGCTATGGGGCGCTGGAGGATGTTGCGCGTAACGACAGGATCGCCGGTGGGCATTGGCGGGACTGTAGTCCCGGTTCGGGAGGCTACGGCTTGCGCCCGTTAGCTTGCGCCGAATAACGTCCGTCGGGTCGGCTAATCTCGATGCCAGACGAACCAAGCCTCCATCTTCAGACGAGGTTGCAACCGGTTATGACGAGAGAATGTGAGCAGCTTCCTGCTTGCTCGAGGCAGAGCCCCATATCAGCGGTCAATTGCGGCGGGTAATCACCAGGTTCATGGCTTGATCGAGATGGCAGCGGAACCCTGGCGGAATGACAGTAGTTGCGCTGTACTCAGTGATGATAGCGGGACCCGGAAACGATTCGCCTATCGCCATCCGATCTCGGTCATGGATGCTTGTGGGAAGCAACCTACCGTTAAAACTGACCTTCATCCGTGGGCTGGCTGCGCCCGAAGGTGACTTGCGCACTTCGACAGGCTTGGGGCGTATTTGGGGCGATCTCACGATGGCTCGCAGGCGCAAGGTGACCAACTCGACGTTGCGATCGGGATGGCTGTAGCCATAACGGCGCGCGTGCTCGCGATGAAAAGCGCGCAATAACTGGGGAGAGAGCGGGATATTCAACTCGTGTCCCTGGCCGCGGTAGCGGACATCGACCGTTTTCTGAAATCGAATCGCCTTATCCCAGTTCTCAGCGCGGAAGTCGTTCGTGGCTCTGCGCTCGAGGTCCGCGAATTGTCGTTGCAGACGAGCGAAGGGAACTTCTTCTGCCACTCGCCACAACACGGTACGCGAATAGTCCTTCACGACATCGCTCACCAGGATTCCAAACGCGGACAGGGCGCCCGGCAAGACGGGCACGACGACACGGGGAATGCCGAGCGCCTGAGCCAGTTCGCAAGCGTGCAGGCCGCCCGCCCCGCCGAAAGCCACCAGTGCAAAATCTCGGGTGTCGTAACCACGCTCGATCGAGACTACGCGGATCGCCTTCTCCATGGTTGCGTTCACTACCCGAATCACCCCCGCGGCAAATTGTGCCTGCGTCAACGGTGAGCTATTTTTTTTCAGCCACTCGGCCGTTACCGATCGAGTACGCTCTACGTCCAGGGTAAACTCGCCGCCCAGAAATCGGTCGGGCCGCAGGCGTCCCAGCAGGAGGTTGGCATCAGTTACGGTTGGCTCGAGGCCCTTGCCGTAGCAGATAGGCCCTGGGTCGGCAGCGGCCGATTCTGGTCCGACGCGCAATCGGCCGGCAGCGTCGAAACGGGCAATCGAGCCACCTCCGGCACCCACGGTGTGAATGTCAAGAATGGGCACGCCAACGGGAAATCCCGCAACCTCCGACTGGCTAGACGTGTGCGCCTCGCCATAGACGAGTGACACATCGGTCGAGGTCCCACCCATATCGAAAGAGATGACACGTTTAAATCCGCAGCGGCGTGCGACCGCGGCGGCTCCCACCACGCCACCGGCGGGTCCGGACAGAATTGTGCGTACTGGTTCGCTGGCAGCCGAGCGAAGCGCCGTAATCCCTCCGCTTGATTGCATGACGAAGACATGCACGGCATGTCCGGCACTCCGGGTCGATTGCTGCGTCCGCTTCTCGAGATTTCCAAGATAGCGTTGCATAACTGGCTGAAGGTATGCATTCACGACCACTGTGCTGATGCGTTCGTATTCGCGGAACTCCGGCAGGATCCGATGCGATAGCGAAATCGGCACCCCCACGCTCTTCAGCGCAGCCGCGGCGGCGCGCTCGTGCTCGGGATTCGCAAACGAGAACAGCAGGCAGATCGCAATCGCTTCTGGTTTGATTGCCCGCAGTTGTTCGCCGAGGTCGTCGAGATGCCGTTCGGAGGGGGACTGGAGGACACGGCCCTCCGAATCGACACGCTCTTCGATTCCAAAACGCCAGTCCGCCGGTACCAGCGGCTGAACCCGGTCGAAAAAAAATCGTAGAGTCTAGGCCGCGCCTGCCGGCCTATTTCGATCGCATCTTCAAAGCCGCTGGTAGTTAGCAGAGCGACCCGTGCACCGTTTCGCTGTAACAGGGTATTGGTACCGACGGTCGTTCCGTGCAGCAGAACGAGGTCCTGATGGATACCGACCTTCTCGAGAGCGTGCAGAATCGCCTGCGATGGGTCGTGGGGCGTGGAAAAGACTTTCAGCATGCGAATCTGGCCACGATCCATCCAGACGCAATCGGTAAAGGTCCCCCCGGTATCGACGGCGATACGCATGGTGTTCTTGTGGGAGTCGCGCCGCATAGGCAAATCGTTAGGGTAGCATCGCACGTCATGCCGCGCGAGAGAGTCGGCAGACGAATCCGGAAATTGAAAAATGGTTCACAGGCTCTCGGTGACATCAGACACAGCCAGCTAGCCGTCCTTTGCCTCGCATGTCGTTGCTCGGGTAGCACGTCCCGGCAGTGTCTCGATGTCTTTCCCATGGTGTATGTATAAGAAATTTGTTTCACTCGCAGCGCTTACGCCGTTGCTATCCTCTCAAAGGCGCGGCGCTTTCGAGCTTCGTCCGGTCGCGTCAAAATCCGTGCAATACCATGCGAAGAGGCCTCGACAGGCATCACACCGGCAGCTGCGTGGTCATTACGGATCCATGCCGTCCTTGCCACGGCTTCGTGTTCTGCACAAAATATGCGCAGACCACGGTTTTGGGTTCGCATGCACTCTACAGAGCGAGGCACCTTGCGCGCGCAAGTTTACTTGAATGTCCAAGTGGTACCTCTGTGTCGAGTGGAAATAATTTCGGGGGCGCCAGCGGCATCGCCTCCCGATCCGATGCTCGAGGAGGCATGACCCTGTGCTCCATCATTCGCCTCGAGACAATGACGTTTTCGATGAGACAGGGGAACAAAGTGACAGTAACGCTAACGAGAGGCTTAGAATCACCACGCGAGATGTCCCGGGACGCGACCGTACGGTGAACGATGGTTAGGCGCAAGTGCTCGATGGAGTTAGGCTTAAGAGCATCCTCCGGCCAGTGACTCACATCCAACAATTTTTGCAGGGAGGAAACAGTTGAAACAACTTACCGTTGTTTTCAGTCTGGGTGTGCTCTTTCTAATTACCACGGCGGCTTACGGTCAGCAAATTGATTTTGCCCTTGGCGCTGGCACAGTTTCGGCGCCCCCCAGCAGCCTTTCCAATGTTTTTACTCAGGTCAAGCAGAGCTTGCGGGGCGGCACCTTCCTGACCATCAGCGGCGATGCTCTTCTACACAAGGATCTCGGAATACAGGGCGAGATATCGTGGAGAACCAGCAAGACCCTTTACGCCGGAGTCCTGCCCTACCGGCCGCTGTTCTGGGATTTCAACGCCATCTACGCTCCTCGCTTTAACAAGTTTGTTGGTGTCGAAGCCCTAGCTGGCATTGGCGCGATGAGCGCCCGCTTCTATACGGGACAAGTCACTTGCAGCTACATTACCGGGTGCACAAATTACACCAGCATCAGTCATTTCATGGGAAGCTTCGGCGGCGGGTTGCGCCTCTACCCGATGGGAAACTTTTTTGTGCGACCGGAGGCTCGGCTTTACCTTATCAATGGCGCCCAGAATTTACCGGCGCCCTTCAGTTCCAGTCATGCCGTGCGCTACGGCATTTCGATCGGCTACACCTTCGGCGGAAGAACCTTTTTCTAGGATTCACATCTTTATGTGACGCGGGCGACCGTGCCCGCGCCATACTAATGACTCACTTCTCAATCCACTGGTCCACCCAATCATTCACCGTCTGATACCACAGTCGGCTGTTCTCGGGCTTTAATACCCAGTGTCCCTCGTCTGGAAAGTACAGCATCTTCGACGGCACACCCAGACGCTGTAATGTGGTGAAGAGCTGAAGTCCTTCGGAAAGGTCGAGACGGTAATCCCTTTGACCGTGAATTACGAGGGTAGGCGTCTTGAAATTAGTCGCGGCCAGATGGGGGGACCATTTGCGGTACATCTCGCGATTTGTGTAGGGCGTGCCTTTGAATTCCCACTCGTTGAACCACAACTCATCCGTGGAGCCCCAGGCGGATTCGGTGTCGAACATGCCATCATGCGAGACGATGCACTTAAAGCGATTGCTGTGCCCGAGTATCCAGTTTGCCATGTAGCCGCCGTAGCTGGCCCCCAACGCGCACTCTCGGTCTTTGTCGATGAAGGGATAATGCTGCTCGGCGAAGTCGAGGCCTTTCATCAAGTCCTCAAAGGGAGCGCCGCCCCAGTCGCCGTTGATCGCATCAATGAATTTCTGACCGTAGCCGGTTGAGCCATGGAAGTTGATCATCACGACCACGTAGCCGTTGGCGGCGAACAGTTGGGGATTCCAGCGATAGGACCAGTCGTCTCCCCAGGCGCCTTGCGGGCCGCCGTGAATGAGGAACTTTACCGGATATTTCTTGTTGACCTCGAAGTTGGGCGGCTTGACCAGGAAGCCTTCGACGTTATCGCCGTGGGCGCCCCTGAACCAAAACGGTTCGGCTTCTGCCATGCTGACCTGTGAAAGTAGTTGCTGGTTGACGCGGGTAACGGCTTTGTCTTTGTTCAAGGAACAATTTTCTTTTCCAGGGTCTACATCTCCCGTGCGAGCCGGGCAACCTTCGCCCTGGGCGCTCGCGGAATAGATTTCGTTGGGCGCAGAAATTGACATGCGGGTGAACACCAGGGTCATGCCGTCAGGGGTAACCGCGAGATCATCGTTGAAACCACCGACCATGGCGCGCCGGGCATACAAGCTTCCTGTGTTGGCGGTACCCGACGTTGGTTCGCTGCCCACCGCATAGATCAGGGAGTGACGCTTATGCTCTGCGGCAAAGTAGATGGTCTTTGAATCAGGCGACCAGACGTAGCTTCCCACCCAGCGATCGAAATCCTCAGTGAGGTCTCTCTTCCGAGCCGTTCTGCGGTCGTAGAGCATCAAGCGAAAGCGGTCGCTCTCGTATCCCGGCCGCTGCTGGGCGCGGTAGGCGATGTACCGGCCGTCGGGTGAATAAAGCGGCGTTGAATCGCTCGCGGGATTCTCGGCGGTGATGTTCTTCGCCGCGCCGCCGCTGACAGGCACGACCCAAAGATCGTTGTTGGTCGAGGTCGCTTCTACTTGCTCGTGATTCGAGCTGTAGCAAAGCTCCTGCCCGTCGGGCGAAAAGGTATAGTTGTCCTGGCCACCGAGGCTAAAGACGGGCGAATCGTAGTCGCCGGGGGTGAGGTCGCGCACCGCGCCACCGTCGGCGGGAATCAACAGAATATGCGTGCGCTTGCCTTCTTTATAGGCGTTCCAGTGGCGATAGAGGAGGCGGGTGAAGATCAGGGCTTTGACCGGCCCCTTCTCCGCGGCGGCAAGTTTCTGCGCGTTGCAGGCCTGGTCAGGGCAGTCGGGATAAACGTCGGAGGTGAAGGCGATGTTTTTTCCGTCGGGAGACCAGATCGGGCCGTCGGTTTCGGTGGCGACTGCGGTCAGCTTATGAGCGCCAATAAGGGTACCGGTCGCGCTGTCGAAGTCGGCGATCCACACTTGCGAGCCGCCTTCTTTCTTGGAGAGAAACAAGAAGCGTTTGCCGTCGGGAGCCCAGCGGGGTCGATCGGCGTCCTGATCCTTGATGATCTGGCGCACATCGCCTCCGGCCAGCGGAACGAGCCAGACATGCGGCGTGCGCGTGTTGGCCTTGAGATCTACATCCAGCGCGCTAAATGCGACCCATTTGCCGTCAGGCGAGAGGACGGGCTCGGCGATTCGCTTCAGCGACATCATGTCTTCGAAGGTGAAGACATGCTTGGTTTGGGCCAAGGCGGGAGAGAGTGTGAAAGTCACCCATACTACGAACAGCGTCAGACGGGCCATGAGGCCTCCGAAAAGAACGGGCAAGTGTAAATGATCCGCCTGGCACGAGTAAGGGTGAACATCAAAAGACGCCAGGCATCGATGGAGTTCGCGTCGACCTGAGACACACATTTGACCGCAAGCTCGACTTCCCTCGGGCTCCGAAGCGCCGGGCTGTGGCAAGCGCTTCCCCCGACGTTACTCGATATCGTACTCAGAAAGCCGCGTGGCTGTTGCATTTGGCCGCATTTTCCACAACAGAAATCTCGACAATCGCGGCGGTCTGACCGCACTAAGTTGCCGAATCAATTGGAACTTATTGTTCCTTTGAGCTGTCATGAAAACTTTCCGGTGTCGCTGCACCAAATTCGGTTCACTAGCTTGTGAATGAGCTGCACTAGATTGATTTCAAACAAGATAAAGTTGGGCATTTTTGTTTGACTCCCATGATGGAAGGAGTAAAAAGACATTCGTTCTTTGACATTTTCTGAAGTTTTCCCGGTTAGTGCGGCGTCCGGGGCTCAAGCCCGATCAGCCTTCAAACCGCAAGGCGAGGAGGAAGGGTCAGCGAGGGTCTATAGCAAAGCGCTGGTTGAGGAGAACAGGAAAAACGTCGAAGGCAAGATGGAGTCCCGAGGCGTTGGGCAAGTTTATCCAGTTGGCGGTAAGCCCGGAGCCCAAGCGACAGATCGCGCTGGCGTGACCGCAAGGAAGCGTTGGTTTGAGAGGTCGGTGAGGGTCTAAAGCGAGCTACTGGCTGAGAAGAACCTGCTTAACATCACCTCGGGGCTCTTGACCTTTAGGGGGCTTCTCGGTCCTCCCCGTTCTCCCCAAAAATATATCTTCGACTGGCGGGCTCGTTCACCTGCGGTCGTTCCTTCAGCGATTGAGAAGAGGAAACCGGCGCTTTCGGCGGAGCTATACGTATAATCGGGGCACATGAATTCTTCCTGTAAATGTGCCGCATCGATCTTGGTTGCTCTGATTGCATTTCCCCTGGCCTGGTCGGGTTCCCAGGGCCAGCACGCGATCACGATTTCACGCCGCAATTACCACGGTTGGCCGGAATCATTCGTTATTAATAACGGTAAAGCCGAAATCATCGTGGTACCGACGATTGGACGCGTCATGCAGTTTCAGTTCGTCGATGAGCCAGGAGTGTTTTGGGAGAACCCCGCTACCTACGGCTTGAAGCCGGATCCTCGGTCGGCAGAGTGGGGCAATTTCGGCGGCGACAAGAGTTGGCCCGCACCTCAGGATGATTGGCCGAAGATGATCGGACGCGGGTGGCCTCCGCCGCCGACCTTCGATTCTGTGCCGCTCGAGGGAAAAGCCGTCTCGAGTGCGCTGCTACTGGAGTCGCCGGTTGATCCGGCCTATGGAATACGCTTTCGACGGCGAATCGAAATTGATCGGCGCCGGCCGATCATGACGATCACCACCACCTATGAAAAGGTTGCCGGCAACCCGGTTAAGGTAGGAATTGGAGTGATCACACAGTTAAGCGAACCGGACCGTGTATTCATGGTCCTGCCGGAGAAAACACGGTTCGCCCAGGGGTACGTCCAACAGCAGTTTGGCCTACCCGCAGACTTGCGCGTGGATGGACGATTCGTGTCCATGCGCCGAGGCAAGCAGGCACAGATCGGTTCCGACGCTAATACGCTGCTGTGGATGAACGATCGCTATGTGCTGCGCATCGATTCGTCCCGAGTCCCGGCCGCGGAATACGCCGATCAAAATACTAGTGCGACTGTCTACACTTCGGCCGATCCCCTCAAATATGTGGAACTCGAACCGTTCGGGCCGCTCCGCACGATGAGGGTGGGCGATCACATCGAACGGGTTGTTACCTACACGCTTATGCGCCGGACTGAAAAAGATCCATTGGGACAGGCAAAGCTTGCGGCGCGATAAGGTTCTCTCGGCACCACCAAGGACAGAAAGCTACTCAGAGGTCGATCGCAAGAGATTACTGCTTATAGTTTGGTGTTTTGTGGGTCAACACCTATAGCGGGATATTCCCGTGCTTCTTGGCCGGATTGCTGACGCGTTTGGTGTCGAGCATTTCGAGCGCCTGGATTAATTTCTTGCGCGTCTCGCGAGGTTGGATGACGGCGTCGACGAATCCGCGATCGGCAGCGACGTAGGGATTGGCAAAGCGGTCGCGGAATTCTTTGATCTTCTCTTGTCGCATCTGCTCTTGATTGGCGGCTTTCTGCAATTCGCGCTTATAGACGATGTCGACAGCTCCCTCCGGACCCATGACGGCGATCTCGGCAGTGGGCCAGGCGTAATTCAGGTCGGTACGGATATGCTTGGATGCCATGACGCAGTAGGCGCCGCCGTAGGCTTTGCGCGTGATCACCGTCACCTTGGGCACGGTCGCTTCGGCGAAGGCAAATAGCAGCTTGGCGCCGTGCTTAATGATTCCGTTGTATTCCTGATTTGTTCCCGGCAGAAAACCTGGAACATCCTCAAAAGTGACCAGCGGGATATTGAAGCAATCACAGAAGCGGACGAAGCGCGCGCCCTTGATAGACGCGTTGATGTCGAGTGTGCCTGCTAAAAATGCTGGCTGATTGGCCACTATTCCCACCGGTCGGCCGTTCAGCCGTGCGAATCCGACCACGATATTCTTGGCGTAGTGTTCCTGAACTTCGAAGAAATAGCTGTCATCACTGACGGCGGTGATCACATCCTTCATGTCGTAGGGAAGATTCGACTCGCTCGGAACTATCGTGTCGAGCGAGTCGACGGAGCGATCCGCCGGGTCGGTCGAGGGCTTGCGGGGCGGATCATCGAGGTTGTTCGAGGGGACAAAGCTCAGCAGTTCGCGAACTATGGAGAGGCACTCGGCATCGTCGTGGGCCAAAAAATGGGCTACCCCGGACGTTTCGTTGTGAGTCATCGCGCCGCCGAGCTGTTCTTTCGTGACCTCTTCGTGCGTCACGGTTTTAATCACGTCCGGACCGGTAATGAACATGTACGAAGTTTTATCTACCATGGCAATGAAGTCGGTAATCGCGGGCGAATAAACAGCGCCCCCGGCACATGGGCCCATGATGGCTGAAATTTGTGGTACCACACCGCTATAGAGCGTGTTGCGCAGGAAAATGTCGGCATATCCGGCGAGCGACATCACCCCTTCCTGGATGCGGGCGCCTCCGGAATCATTTAGTCCGATCATGGGCGCTCCCATCTTCGCGGCCAGGTCCATTACTTTCACAATCTTGCCGGCATTGGCCTCGGAAAGTGATCCCCCAAAGACGGTGAAGTCCTGTGCAAAAACAAAAACCAGGCGGCCTTCGATTCGGCCATATCCGGTGATGAAGCCATCGCCGTAATATCTCTGTTCCGCCATGCCGAAATCGTGGCAGCGGTGGGTGACCAGTTTGTCAGTTTCTTCGAAGGTGCCCTCATCGAGAAGAAATCGAATGCGCTCTCGAGCCGACATTTTGCCGGCCTTGTGCTGCTTCTCGCGGCGACCACTCCCCCCGCCCTCTTCGGCTAAACCCTCGCGGCGCTTTAGTTCTTCCAGTTTCTGCTCCAGGTTCATGCGGGGATTATAGCGGGTTCGTGCTTGGGCGAAGAGCGCATGCCGGCGTTCACAGATTTCACGCCGCCTTGGTCCGCGCCGCTATCACGATGTCCTGGATACGGTCGCCGTTTAGGTCACCCTAAAGTGGACGAGTCGGGGATGGAAGTGAATTCCGGTCCAAAATTGTTTTTGCGCGAACGACCGATCGATTGCCAGACCGGTTTGGTTAGGCTGCTGCGCGTTCGCCGATACCAAGAGGTAAACCGCAACGGGAATAAGACTTAGGCCAGCCGGCCGCGACAAACTCTTACTTCTGTCCGCTCGGTGCGTAGAAGACTAGAGAGGCCGGGCCGGCACAGAAGGCATGAGAACAATTCGCGGTTCTTGGACTTCCCCTTCTGATCAGGTGTCTCTACCCAGCCAGCAAAGGCGGTTTGCTTGACGATAATCGCCTCATTGTGTGATCGCGATCGAAACAATCGCTCCGGAAAAGCTGTTCTGCATGACGAAAAACGAATTCGGAACTCGGGTCAGCCTGCCGGTCGTCGGGTTGACGTCATACGCGCTCACGCCGGTGTCGCAATGCCAGCAGTTCACCTCATTGGTGATGAGCCACAGCAGCTTGCCGGTGGGGTCAAATACAGGCCAATCAGCGACGCCGACATCGCCCGGGTCATTGGCGATCCGGGTCAAGGCACCGCTCTTGGGGTTTACGCGAAACATGCCACATCCCCCGGCAAACATGAGATTGCCTTGTGCGGGCGCAGTCATATTGATCGTGTTACCGCACGCTACGTCAAAGGGTGACCCGGCAACCGACGTGAGCGTACCTGTAACGGGATCGATACTGTACCCATAGATCCCGTGGTTGCCGTTTGTGGTTGAATACGTAGCTTCGTAAAGGTGGTTGGTAGGGACCACGACGAGGGAGTACGCTTCCTTCACGGTCGAAGCGAAAGGCGACCCGGAAATCGTCGTAAGGGCGCCGGTGGCGGCGTCGATCGTGAATCCTATTAACCCGGTGCTGGCGGAGACATAGAGAAACTTGTTGGTTTGATCGACAGCGAGACGGTTCGTGGGTCCGAAGGTCTTGGTCGGTGGACCGGCCATGAAGGGAGAGCCGGGAACCGGGGTAAGCTGGCCAGTGCCGGCCTGAAGAGAATAGGCGAACACTTCGCCTTCACCGAAGGCATACAAGAACTTCCCGCTCTGATCGATCGCAACGGTATCGAAATTCTCGACGGAAGCAAACGGTGTGTTCCCGATTTGCGTGATGTTGCCTGTGCTCGGATCAATCTTGTATCCCCAAATACCGGGCTGCGCGGCCTGATACAGAAATGTCCCGGTTGGATCGACCGCCGCGTTCCTCGGATTGTTAGCATGGCTGCCGGTGGTCATGCCGACTCGGCTTAGAGTCAAGTTGGCATGGGAATTGATCTTGGCTGGAACCGGTGCTCCTCCGGGGACTTGAATTCCAAAGAGAAACTGAGCCTTATGGACCTGACCCGCACCTCCGATACCAGCCGCAAAGCTATTCGTCGAACCACTTGAACCACTCGAACCGCCGGAGGTTCCCGAGCTTCGGGTGGCTGAGCCGGAAGTCGAACCGGACGACGACCCCAAGCCTGAGCTGCTGCCAGAAGAGGATGATGCTGAGCTCGAGACACCGGGCAGATTAGATCCTGTTCCCGATGAACCGCCCTCCGCCGCGCAGGCAGTGAAGTAAACACTCACTGCCACCACAAGAGAAGAGACGAAGAACAATTTCAGATTCGACAGACCGCCCATAACCTCCCCTTCGGTGCTGCGATTCAGGTGCCGGCCAGGGGAGCTGAGGTTGGATGAAAGTTGAGGAGAGCAGAATTTTTTTGCGGCTGCCTATGTGCCGTCGCAGGCGGGCATCCATGATGACCTGTGGGAGCTTTAGTTCTAAGGAATCGCTCGAATCGGTAAGGTAATCGGACGAACACTGGGGTGCGTGCGTCAAGCGCTGAAATGCTGCCAGCCCCGAGGTAAGAGCGGCTGAGGCGGGCCATCTGGCGGCTTCAGCTTCATGCCGCGTCCACGAACAATCTCGCCAACCCTATGGATAGGCACGCCCGCGATTCTGACTGGAACCCGGCGGCCGCGCCGTACGGTGAAGAGAAGTTCGTAGTCTTCGCCGCCGTGAAGCGCGAATCCGAGATCGACCACTCCGGATCGCCCGTGCAAATGTGCTAATGGAATCGCCGACGCTTCGATATTTGCGCCTACGTGCGATTCCTCGCAAATGTGCCCCAAGTCGGTGGACAGGCCATCGCTGATATCAATCATCGCAGAAGCAAGTTTTTTCTCTTGCAGTACACGAGCGACCGCAATTCTAGGGACGGGATAAAAATGCCGGGGATAATCGCCAGGCTTGAGGGTTATTTTTTGGCCCGCGAGCATCTTCTCGATGATGGCCGAAGATCCGCCAAGCTCGCCGGTGACGTAAATTCCGTCTCCCGGCCGCGCCTCGGAACGCAAAACCGCTTTGCCTCGCGGCACCGAACCGAGGGCGCTGATATCGGCCAGTACCCCGCTGGCAGACTGGGCGATGTCCCCGCCGGCAAGAGTTACTCGAAACTTCTTGGCCAGTCGCAGGAAGCCATCGAAGAAATGATCGATCCAGGCCTGCGGCAGATCCCGCGGCGTGGCCAGAGAAAGAAAGACCGCGATCGGCTGGCCCCCCATCGCAGCAATATCACTCAATCCTCGTGCCAGGCATCGGTAGCCGACAGAATCCGGTGAATGCCATTCGCGGCGAAAGTGGACTCCTTCCAGGCTGAAATCAGTAGTGACTAGCGCTTCATGTCCGCGGGGAAGGCGAATGACAGCGCAATCATCTCCCATGCCGCGCCGCACACCAGGACCGGGGGCCACGCGCCGGCGAATCCTCTCAAGCAGCTCTCTTTCGACAAGAGGCAAAGCGCGACCACTATATCGGTATTCTGGCTCCGGTGGCAGCTGAACAAATGCCTTGAAGCCCTTGGTTTCTTTGCGGGGAGCTATTTTTCCCCCCAGAAAAGGCAGAGGGCATATGAGGATCAAACAAGAGGAGGGCTAGACCCCCGCGCCAGATGGGTACTTTCGTAATCCGTCCCTTTGACCGTGGCCAATTACCGGCCCTCTTTAACCGCGGATCCCTACCTTCTGGCGTTGACATCGAGGAACCAGGTTTGTTACCGTTGCTCGAAATATCTGAAATACCTTTGGCCGAGCTAAGTGCTGCAATGTGTCTTCCTTGCAGGGAGTAGTTTGGCTCTTGCCTGGGGGCAGGTGGGACTCGAGCGGCTTCAACCCCCAAAAGGGGAGGGCCGAATCGGGTGGAGAGAGGCCCTGCGGCCGCGGCGCGCCGCCCTCTAATTTGCACCGTCCGGCTACCATGTAACAGGACTAACGATATTGCGTAAGCGCTTCTACATCCTTTTCGTGGCTCGCGACGACGACGGGCAACTACGCAAAATCCACATTCCCGTGCACTACGTTTACATACTCGCGATAGGCGCTGCCATTGGGATTCTGAGCCTTACCGGAATTGCCAGCTCGTATTCGCGCATGCTGCTGAAGGTATCAAGCTACAACCAGCTTCGCCGGGAAAAGGAAGAACTTACCCACCGTTATTCGCAGCTCGAGCAGGTTACCAAGGAAAAGGACATCCAGGTGGCTTCCCTCGGCTCGCTGGCCAGCGAAGTCTCGGCGCTCTACGGGCTGAAATCCGATCCGATTTTGTCCGGTTCCAACACGGAGAGTTTTAAAGAGGCCCAGGTGAGTTCCTCGCTCGATCAGCTTTACGCGCTGAGGAGTTCGGCGCTCAGCGGCGCTGCCACGATCGGTATCAGCCTGGGGATGACCCGGGCGGCAACTACAGCGGACTGGGCTCGCCTCAACGCGGTTCCGAACTTGTGGCCAGTGGAAGGACGGGTTACCGGTTCCTTTGGCGAGCGCATCGACCCGTTCAACGGTGAGGGTGCTTTCCACAACGGCGTGGATATTTCTTCGTCCTTCGGCACACCGGTGATCGCGCCTGCTGATGGCACTGTGGTCTTGGCGGACTTTCTGGGCGGCTACGGCCGGGCTATCGTGATTGACCATGGCCACGGAATTACCACCCGCTTCGGCCACCTCGCCAATTTTGCCGTGATTGCCGGGCAGCGCGTGCTGCGCGGCGACACGGTTGGTTACGTCGGTCTGAGCGGACGCTCCACCGGACCACACCTGCACTACGAGGTCCGAATCAACGATACCCCGGTTAATCCCCACAAGTACTTGCGGGTGTCGTTTGCTCACGTCGGCGGGTTTGCTGCGGGTAGCTAGAAATCATTTCCTCCTCAGTTTCCATGGTTATCAACGCTCCCGCATCGAGGAAACTCAGGTTTGGCTGGGGCGGAGCGCGTCCACCGAAACCGGGGTTCCCTGACCTTCTCGGGGACACATTCTGCCGTTTTTCGTAGTTGACGACTACCCTCGCAGTCCGCTCCACCGTTCCGAAATAACCATCGAGTTTCCAGGATTGGCGGGATCGTAGCGGACCGAGGCTGGGACACTCAGGCGGCAAGACTGCAAGTTGATCCACTGCCGCAGGTAAGTCACGTCTTGCGAGGCTTCGTAGGAGACCCCAGCCACGGCGTACTGATAGATCAGGAGCGTAGCGGGACGTTGCGGGTTTTCGACTAACTCCTGAACGTCTATAACGGTTCCATCGGTGATCCGCCCGATTTCGCCGAGCAGGTCGCGGCGCTCGCGTTCTATAGCATCTGCGCTCTTAGACTTGCGCCGCAGCAAAGCATAGCCTGCAATTCCAAAGGCAACCCCTCCGACCACGAGCGAGTAAAGACGATAAGGCATGGCTACCTGCAACTCCGACCAGATTGTGTGGCCCAGATTGTCTGGCCATGATCAGGATAATGGGAAGCGGGCATTCGCGAAAGAGGCAAGAGATTACCAGAGATTTCCCGACTTGAAATCAATGAATGCAGCCCAACTCGAAACGACAACCTAATCGAAGAGCATAAGGTGCCAGCTAGGCTACGAGACGAGAGCGAATTCGACATCAAAACGTTCCGAGAGTTGCTTCATTCT
>JBPYDQ010000402.1:0-19257 GCA_051986135.1 Terriglobales bacterium
TCTGCTCGGAACCTGGCAGCGAGTTGTTCTGGTCGAACTCGATGGCCCTCGGCAGCGCGACATCGTGCTTACATTCACGCCGGAAACTTAGCAAGCAACAGCCAGGCCGCAATCGGACTCTCACAACGCGCGAATCGTGGCCGCCACATGCACCTCCCTTTCGCTCATGACGGTATCTTGGTTCGGATTACCGCTCACGGACTCATCGGAATTTCTCTGGTCTGGGATACGGTCCTATTGCGCCGGAGAGAAACCACGAATCTACCCTCGTTTGTGTTCTGGCTTTTGCTCTCCTGAAACACCTCCCCGGTCAGGGCAGCGCCCCCGGTTTTATCCTCCTGGTCCTGGGCATCGTTATGTTCTTCTCCGAGAGGCTGAACCTGAAACTGGTTTTGCCCACGGTATTGCTGGCATCGGCAAGCTTCGGCCTGGTCAAACGTGCTCGAAAAACCGACATTCGATCGCCCTGATTTTGTCAGTGGATACGTTTTCTTCACCTTTCGAACGTTCATCGGCTCACTGTTCTTTCTGGTCCCGAGTTCTTGGCGCAAACAGATCTTCGAAACTTCTGAAAAAGCACAGGCGCGAAACCGGTTCTGGTACTTTCTGAATCGCTTTATATCCGGAGTATCATTTCTGGCGTTCTATGCCATCAGCTTGACGAGTCCGGCCATCGTGGATGCCATCACCGGCTTCAGCTAGGTCGTCATTCTCCTTGGAGCGTACGGCGTTACCAAGCTTCGACCTTGCTGGCTGGGCGAGAATTTTTCCGGATTATCTGTGGTTGGTAAGATCGCTGCCACTTTGCTGGTAGTCGCCGGATTGGTCTTGTTGGGGTTGAAAAACGAAAGGCAGGGCACGATCAGCTCAGCCGACCATGTACCCTTCCGTTCACCACAGCAGCAGCGCCACTCCCCCCGCAACCAGAGTAGCTGCCGCCCAGCGCCGAAGCCTGACATCCTCCTTCAGCATGTACTTGGCCAGAAGTGTTTCCAGCAGGTAGCTGATTGCGGTCGCGGGTACTGCAAAACTTACGCTGGCAATCGACAAAAGTGAAAGCAGAGCGAAAAAGGACACGGCCAGAGCGCCGAGTCCCGCCAGCACCAGGGGATTGCGGAAAATCCGCGTCACCATACGAATTAGAGTCCGAGGACTGAGGTTTTCGATTTCTCCCTGGCGCTTCATGCCCGCAGTGTTCAACACATCGGCACACGTGTTCGACATCGCGATAATTCCCACCAGGATCCATTTCATAGCAGATGATCGGGAGGACGTTTGGTGGTCCGGGCCGGAGTTTCCTCGGCCAGGACTACGCCCAAGGTAATGACCAGGATACCCAGCCAGCGTGCCAAGGAAATCGGATCATGCAAGATGAAGTGACCGGCAAGGGCAATCAGAACGTAAGCGCTGGCCGTAACCGGCACCACAAAACTCAAATCGGCAGCGCTTAGCAATGCCAGATTCCCGGCCATCCAAATCACCAGAATCGACACGCCCGAGACGGTCCACGGGTCGGCAAACGCGCGAAGGTAGTCGGCCGGAGAGGCCGATACGATTCTCCCGACCCGATGCATGCCCAGGCTCAACATCACGTTGCCCATGACGTTCGTTACCACCACCATCAGCGTAAGTATTCCTGTTTTATGTGCTTCGGCAAGACTCTGCGTCTGTTTTATGCGGGTGCCAGGCATTTCGGCGGTTGGATGATCATTACCAGCCGATCGTTACTCTACCTTAGCCAGGGATTTACGCGGAGGCAAACGATCTGACCGGAGGTCAGTTCGCCGCGCGGAAAAATCGTCACCGCTTTTGGCCACGAGCCAGTGAGCCAGCGTCACGGACGCCATTACCGTTTCGGCCGGTACACGTCGGTGCTGGTGCCGTAGAAAACTTCGGCTGCATTCATGACTGTTTCGGAAAGCGTGGGATGGGGATGGATGGTGAGTTCCAGATCTCCAGCAAGCGCGGCCATCTCGATGGCGAGTGTACCTTCGGCGATTAACTCGCCAGCGCCCGGGCCAACGATACCGACGCCTAGCACGCGCTCGGTTTCCGGATCAATGAGCAGCTTAGTCAGACCGTCGGTGCGGTCGAGAGTCATAGCGCGTCCCGAAGCTCCCCAGGGGAACTTGGCCACTTTGATTTGCTTCCCTTGCGCCCGGGCCTCGGTTTCGGTGAGACCAGTCCAGGCGACTTCCGGATCGGTAAACACAACCGCAGGAATCGCATTTGGCTCAAACCTGTATTTGTGGCCTGCCAACACTTCGACCGCGGTCCTACCCTCGTGCGTGGCCTTGTGAGCCAACATGGGCTCTCCGGCCACGTCGCCGATAGCGAAAATCGCCGAATCGTCGGTCTGCAATTGCTTGTTGATCTGAATGAATCCCCGGGCGTCGACTTTCACACGAGTTTTCTCGAGCCCTGCGATTTCGGAGTTGGGCTTGCGTCCGACTGAAACCAGAACCTTGTCAAATACCTTTTCGCGCTCTTTCAGGGTTTTTCCTTCAAAGGTTGCGCGAAGCCCGTTCTTCTCCTCTTTCAGAGATGCCAGCGTCGTATTCAGCAGAATCGCATCGAACATCTTCTCCAGGCGCTTATGCAACGGAAGAACCAGGTCGCGGTCCGCTCCGGGCAGGAGTCCATCCGTCATTTCGACCACGGTCACACTCGTTCCTAAAGCGGCATAGACGGAACCCAGCTCCAGCCCGATGTACCCTCCACCCACGACCAGCAGAGTCTTGGGGACATCCGGTACGTCCAGTGCGCTGGTCGAATCCAGCAACCGCGGCGAGTCTATTTTCAAGCTGGGAATCACTGCCGGGCGTGAACCGGTGGCCAGGATGATGCGGTCGAAGTTCAGCACCTCTTCTCCGCCCTTTGTTTTAGTCACACGCAGTGAATTGGAGTTTTCGAAAGCGGCACGCCCCTCCAAATATTCGACGGAACGCTGCTTCGCTAACTGGCCCAGCCCGCCCGTGAGCTTCTTAACCACGCTTTCCTTCCAAGAGCGGAGACGGGCGACGTCCACCTTAGGCTCGCCAAAATCGATTCCCCAGTTCTTGGCCTGCCGCGATTCCTCAATGAGCTTGGCGGCGTGCAACAGCGCTTTCGATGGAATGCAACCACGGTACAGGCAAACTCCGCCTGGATTCACCTCAGGGTCAATCAACGTAACCTTCATTCCCCGATCGGCCGCCAGAAATGCCGCCGCGTATCCGCCCGGTCCCCCTCCGACTACCGCAACGCGCAAGTTTGACGGATCAGCCATATAAGTCCTTTCCTCACTTACCCTGGACTCGGAAGAAATCGTTCGGTTTAACCTTGGACCGAAAGCAGGAACGGCTGTTCGAAAGCCTCGGCAACCCAGCGGAGAAAGCGTGCAGCATCGGCGCCGTCGATGAGCCGGTGATCGTAGGAAAGCGACAGCGGCAGAATCAGCCGTGGCTGAAACGCTCCCTGGATCCATTCCGGCTCCATGCGTGAACGAGACAGTCCGAGAATCGCGACTTCAGGATGGTTGACGATCGGACTGAAACCCGTTCCCCCGATTCCGCCCAAGTTCGTAATAGTGAAGGTCCCGCCTTCCATCTCTTCAGGTGTCAGCTTCCTCTCGCGTGCTTTCTTGGAAAGCTGGGACATCTCCGCCGCGAGCTCGACGATATTCTTTTTGTCAACGTCGCGCAGCACCGGCACCAGCAGGCCCCGCTCCGTATCTACGGCCACGCCCAGGTTGATGTACTGCTTATAAACGATCTCGCCGCGTTCCATATCGATGCTGGCATTGAACTGGGGAAAGATCTTCAGAGCCGAGGCAACAATCTTGAGCGCAATCGCGGTGACGGTCATCTTCCCGCCCGCTTCTTCCGCCTTGGGTGCAAAGCGCGCGCGCAATTGTTCCAGCTCCGTAATGTCGGCACGGTCATTCTGCGTAACGTGTGGAATCGTATTCCAGGCTTCGCGCAGATGTTCCGCCGTCTTGCGGCGAACCCCGCGCATGGATACGCGTTCGATCTTGCCCCACTTGGCGAAATCGGGCAGTTTCGGCTCAGCCAGCGTACGCGGAACCTGGGCGGCGGATACAACCGTCACCAACAATTGCTTGGTGTGTGCCTTGACGTCGTCCTCGCTGATTCGCCCGCCGGGACCCGTGCCTTTCACCTCGTAAATATCAACACCCAGCTCACGGGCAAGCCTGCGGACCATGGGCGCAGCCGCAATGGGTGGGCGATGCTCGGTGCCTGCAACTTTCCCCAGTTGCACCGGCATGGTGAAGGTGGGCAGAGGCGGCGACGGCTGATCGGGTGGTAACGCCTGCTGCTCGGTCTTTCCTTCGGCCTGTATGGCCGCTTGAAATGCAAGCCGCGCGCCCTGCTGACCGGAGACATGTTCTACCGGCTCAGGCTTGCTGCGCGTTCGAGCTGCTCCGGCCCCCTCGAGCGTGAAGATGACCTGCCCCACCCGAAGCTTGTCACCTTCTTTGACCTGAATACTCTTCACCACGCCGCTGACGGATGAGGGAACTTCAACCACTGCCTTGTCCGTCTCCAATTCCATGATGGGCTGGCCTTCGGAAACCCTGGTTCCGGCGGAAATCATCAGCCGCACCAAATCGCCCTGCTCGATGTTTTCCCCGAGTTCTGGCAGGCGAAATTCGCTCGCCCCGCTGGCTTGCGCTTCGGGCCGAGCTGGCTCGGGCGGAGCTACGGCGGGCGGCCTCGCCAGCGCGGCAGCGGCCTCTTTTGGGCGGGATTTCGCGTCCGCCTGTTCTGTCCGCGGTTCTTTCTTCCTGCTACCGTTTCTGTTCCCGCCGTCCTCCACGGTAAAGATCACCTGGCCGACTTTCAGCTTCTCGCCCTCTTTTACCCGCACTTCTTGGATCACGCCGCTCACCGAGGAGGGGACTTCAACCACCGCCTTGTCGGTTTCCAGTTCCATGACCGGTTGGCCCTCGCTGACCGTGGTTCCCGGCGCAACCATCAGGCGCACCAGATCGCCCTGCTCGATGTTTTCCCCAAGTTCCGGTAGCTTGAACTCCGTCACCTTCTGTCCCTTTCCTACCTCGTCACTGGACTTGCCAGGTCGGGATCGATTCCTAGGTCTTTGATCGCCTGCTCGACTGTTTCCGGCTTGACCCGGCCATCACGCCCGAGCGCGCTCAAGGCGGCAATCACGATGTGTTTGGCATCCACCTCGAAGAAGTCTCGCAAAGCGGCACGGTTCTCGCTGCGGCCAAACCCGTCTGTTCCCAAGGAAACCAGTTTTCCAGGTACCCACTGCGAGATGCTCTCCGGCAAAACCTTCATGTAGTCCGATGCCGCAACCAAAACCCCGGGTGCATTCTTGAGGCAATCGGTCACATACGGCAGCTTGGGTTTTTGAGTCGGATGCAGCAGGTTCCAGCGTTCACAATCGGTCGCGTCGCGATACAACTGCTTGTAGCTGGTGACACTCCACACATCGGCGGCGACCCCGTACTTTTGCTCGAGAATGGTTTGTGCCTTCAGCACTTCGAACATAATGGTGCCGCTGCCCAACAGCTGCGCGTGCAGCTTTGCCTCTTTCTTCCGGGAAGGCCGGAATCGGTACATGCCTTTCAGAATACCTTGTCGAACCTGGTCGCCCTCGGGCATGGCAGGCATGGGAAGCGGCTCGTTGGTCACCGTCAGATAGTAGAAAATGGATTCGCCGTCCACATACATGCGTTTGATACCGTCCTGGATGATGATCGCGATCTCGTAGGCGAAGGCCGGATCATACGCCAGCAGATTGGGCACCGTGAGCGCGAGCACATGGCTGTGTCCATCCTGGTGCTGCAATCCCTCGCCCGCCAGCGTAGTGCGGCCAGCCGTGCCCCCAAGCAGGAATCCGCGCGTGCGCATATCGGCAGCGGCCCAGATCAAATCGCCAATACGCTGAAACCCGAACATCGAGTAATAAATGAAGAACGGGATCGTGTTGATGCCATGGTTCGCATATGAGGTGCCCGCAGCAATGAACGAACACACCGACCCCGCCTCGGTAATACCCTCCTCGAGAATCTGCCCGTTCTTCGCTTCCTTGTAGTAGAGCAGAGTATCCATATCGACCGGCTCGTAGAGCTGCCCCACGCTCGAGTAAATACCTACCTGCCGGAATAGCGCTTCCATGCCGAAGGTCCGCGCTTCATCGGGAATAATAGGGACAATCAGCTTGCCGATCTCCGGATCGCGCAGAAGCTTGGCGAGAAGCCGGACGAAGACCATGGTGGTCGAAACTTCGCGGCCTTCGGTTCCCTTGTAGAACTCTTCGAAGTGCGATTCGGAAACCGCTTTGACCGGCGCCGCGCGCACTTTCCGCTCCGGCAGGTACCCGCCCAATTGCTGCCGGCGCTCCCGCAGATATTGAATTTCCGCGCTATCGTCGGAGGGCCGATAAAAGGGAGCCTCGTGCAGCTCTTCATCCGGAATAGGAATGCCAAAGCGCGAACGGAACATTCGCAACTCTTCCTCGTTCAACTTCTTCTGCTGGTGGGTGATGTTCTTACCTTCCCCAGCTTCGCCGAGACCGTATCCTTTGATGGTCTTGGCCAGAATAATGGTGGGCGATCCCGTGTGCTCGACCGCAGCCTTATACGCCGCGTATACCTTAATCGGATCATGTCCGCCCAGACGCATCCGCGCCAGTTGTTCGTCAGAAAGGTGTTCAACCATCTTCAGGAGGCGGGGGTCGGTACCGAATAAGTTCTGCCGGAAGTATGCCCCGCTTTCAACGAAATACTTCTGATACTGCCCGTCGGTGACCTCGCCCATGCGGCGAACCAGCAATCCGTCGCGATCGTTCTGAATCAGGCGGTCCCAATCGCCTCCCCAAATCACCTTGATGACGTTCCAGCCGGCGCCGCGGAAAATGGCCTCCAGTTCTTGAATGATCTTGCCGTTGCCGCGGACCGGACCATCCAACCTCTGCAGGTTGCAGTTCACCACGAAGATGAGGTTGTCCAGCCGCTCGCGCGAAGCGAGGGTGATTGAACCCAGCGATTCAGGCTCGTCCATTTCCCCGTCGCCCAGAAATGCCCACACCTTGCCGCCTCGGGATTGCTTCAGACCTCGGTTTTCCAGATATCTAATGAACCGCGCTTGATAGATTGCCTGGATGGGGCCAAGCCCCATCGAGACTGTGGGAAATTCCCAGAACTCGGGCATCAACCAGGGATGGGGATATGAAGAAAGCCCCCCGCCGGGCCTCAGCTCACGCCGAAAGTTCTCTAATTTTTGTCTCGGAATGCGGCCTTCCAGAAAAGCTCGCGCGTACATGCCAGGCGCCGCATGCCCCTGGAAATACACAATGTCGCGATCGCCCGATTGGGTGCGCGCCTGTAGAAAGTGATTGAAAGCGACTTCGTACAGCGTGGCCGCCGACGCATAGGTCGAAATATGCCCGCCGATGCCCTCCTGGAGCTTATTGGCGCGAACCACCATGGCCAAAGCATTCCAGCGAACCAGGCTCTTGATACGCCGTTCCATCTCCTGGCTGCCCGGAAAAGGCGGCTGGTGGGTGGCCGGAATGGTGTTTTGATACGGGGTTGTGGCCGTGAACGGCAGATTGATGCCGGCAGAGCGCCGCGCATGCAAGGCCAATTGCTGCAGCAGCCTGCCGGCGCGATCCGGGCCGCCTTTGGTTAAAACATAGTCGAGCGAATCAATCCACTCTCGGGTCTCGAGGACCTCGAGCCCATTAGTCTGCGTTTCCGCCACGTCTGGATTCCCCCAAGATGAGTGCTGAACCTTCCATCATACCAACTCCTTCGGGTTCGATGGGTCGAGCGGAGTATCGGATTCCACCACGAAGAATTTGACGAAGATCGAAGTAGAATGAGAGTTCTGTCCGCGGTCTGGCAGACGGTCCTTAACACGGACGCGAAACCGGGGAACTTCGAATGGAGCTAGCCATGAGCCGTTTTCATCTACGATTTCTCTTCGTCTGCTTCTCGGTTGTGTCGATCACCACGTATTCCTCTCGCGCAAATGCGCAGACAAACTCCGAGTCCATCGTCATTGATCCGACTGCTCCAGCCCAGCCCTTTCCGCACTTCTGGGAGCACTTGTTCGGATCGGGTCGTGCGCGGCTGAGCATGCGCGAGAGCTATCGCCGCGATCTCCACGCCGTAAAAGAGGTGACCGCGGTGGGATATATCCGGTTTCACGGAATTTTGCTCGATGAGATGGGCGTGTATGACGAAGATGCCCAAGGCCATCCGCTCTACAATTTCTCCTATGTCGATCAGGTCTACGATGGCCTTCTCGAGAACGGCGTTCGCCCCTTTGTGGAACTAAGTTTCATGCCCGACAAGCTGGCTGCCAAGAATACCCGGCAAGCTTTCTGGTATCACCCTAACGTTTCGCCGCCCAAGGATCTGGGCAAGTGGGACGATCTGATCGATCATTTCGCGCGCCACCTGGTGGAACGCTACGGTCTGGCCGAGGTGGCGAAGTGGTATTTCGAGGTGTGGAACGAACCCAATCTGGATTTCTGGGCCGGCGAACCAAGGCAGGCGACTTACTGGCAGCTGTACGACCACACCGCCAACGACCTTAAGCGCGTAAGTTCCGAATTGAGAGTCGGCGGACCGGCAACCGCACAGGCGGCATGGGTGGACGCCTTCATCCGCCATTGTGTGGAGAACCACATTCCGCTGGATTTTGTCTCCAGCCACGTCTACGGAAACGATTCGGCGAAGGACGTGTTCGGTACCGCTGAGGACATTCCTCGCGACAAGATGGTTTGCCGCGCCATCAGCAAAGTCCATGACCAGATTAAGTCCTCCCCTCGGCCCAGCCTTCCCCTGATCTGGAGTGAGTTCAACGCCAGCTACAAAAATGAGCCGGAGGTAACTGATTCCACCTACATGGGGCCGTGGCTGGCAGACACCATCCGACAATGCGATGGGTTGGTGAACGAGATGTCGTATTGGACCTTCTCCGATGTTTTTGAAGAACAGGGAGTGGTGAAACAGCCGTTTTACGGCGGCTTCGGTCTGCTTGCTGCAGGGGGGATTCCCAAGCCCTCCTATGGTGCTTTTGAACTTCTGCACCGGCTCGGCGATGTTCGCTTGAGGAGCGATTCGGAATCGGCGCTGATCACTCGCCGGGCTGACAACTCACTGGTAATTGCCACTTGGTACCTGACTCCTCCTGAGCAACCGACCGGCTCGGAAAAGGTCGTGACTCTCCGTTTCCAGCATCTTGCTCCCGGATCCCGTGCCTTTGTTTCTCGGGTCGACCAAGCTCACGGCGACCCCCGTCCGGCGTACGCCAAGATGGGATCGCCGCGGTCTCCAACCCTGGCCCAGCTAGCGGAGCTGCGCCAAGCTGCCCGACTGCCACCGCCTGAGGTCCACGATTTCGACGATGGTGAGCTGATCGTTTCGATCCCGCCACAAGGACTGGTTCTGGTCGAGATCTCCTCCTGGCAGCCCGCGTCTGGGGCCATCCGTGAAATTCCTTGAATGGAGTTTTTAGGGAGGGCAGTGAATTTTCTTCCCTTACATGGCGATTGTCGATTCCGTACTCGGTGGGCGACTTACCCAGGCCAAGCATTCCTCCGACGCGATTCGGCTGGGTTTTGTAGGGGAAACCCCCTAAAATACCTGTGGTCCATCGTGCTCGGGATTCGGCCTGCTTTCGAAAAACTCACGAACAGAACGATGCAATCTTATAGCCGAAATCGGTCATCAGATTGCTTGTAAGAATAGGTTTCCTCGGCATGCGTCTGGAAGTACGGAATCCCGATAAGTAATTGCTGAATCAAACCTTAGAGGTGCTTCGGGCATCTCTGGTGAGTTCATCCATTTGCTGGTGACGCGGGCACCACCGAAGTTCCAGACGCTGGATCGTACGGGTCACTGACATGGCAAAACAAGACGGTTTTTGGAGCAGCTGGGGGGAGCGTCTCGTCGCCCTGCGCAATGTTCCTCCGATCCTGAAAATCGTCTGGGAATCGGGGCCGGGCGTCGTTACATTTGGCATCGTAGCCCGGGTTATTGCCGCGCTGCTTCCTGTTGCGATCGGCTACATTCCCAAGCTAATCATCGACATCCTCGAGCAGCTGATCAAGCACCCGGGTCCGGTGCCGTTAAAGCTGTGGTGGCTGGTTGGAGTTGAATTTGGGTTAGCGATTGTGAGCAGCCTGGTGACGCGGATGATCGACTACTCCGACTCGCTGCTCGCTAATAAGTACACCCGTCACGTCAGTATCCAAGTGATGAAGCATGCCTCGGAACTGGATGTGATCGCCTATGAGGACCCTGTCTTCTATGACCGGCTGGAACGCGCGCGAGTTCAGGCGACCGATCGGCTGGTCATGATTCAATCCATTGGACGGTTGCAGTTGCAGCTCATCACGGCTCTCGGCTGGTCGGTCGCGGTGATGCTCTATTCTCCCTGGCTGATGCTGCTTCTCATCGCCGCCGTGCTCCCCGCCTTCGTGGGCGAAACGCATTTCGCTTTCCTGGGATACGCAAAGAATTTCCGGCAGACTCCGGTCAAGCGCCAGCTCGATTACTTGCGCCAGGCGGGCGCCACAAAAGAGGCGGCGAAAGAGCTGAAACTCTTCAACTTGGGCGGGTTTTTCACGGAGCGGTTTCGGAAGCTTAGCGACATTATCTATGAGCAGGACGTAGAGCTGGCAAGAAAGCGGCTGGGTGTGGGAGCGATCTTGTCCATCACCAGCACGGGTGGTTATTATGGCGCGTACGCGTACGTCATCTGGCGTACCCTTTCCGGCAAATGGGGGATTGGCACCTTTTACTTTCTCACCGCCGCCATTCTGAACGCGAGCAGCAACATTCAGCAGGTACTCTCAACCCTTTCCGGAATTGCCGACCAGGCCCTGTTTCTTACCGACCTCCTCGCGTTCTTTAACATGAAGCCGACCATCCAGTCGAAGCCCAACGCGCTGCCGGTTCCGCGCCCGATCACGCGCGGGTTCGAATTCCGCAACGTGTCGTTTCGCTATCCCGGCAGCTCGCGGCTGGTGCTGAACCATCTTAATTTTCAGCTTCGCCCGGGTGAACGAGTCGCGTTGATCGGCGAAAACGGACAGGGCAAAACTACCATTGTCAAACTGATCACCCGCCTGTACGACCCGGTCGAAGGCGAGATCCTCCTCGATGGAACCGACCTTCGCGAGTTCAGTCTGGAAGACTTGTACACGCAGATCGGTGTCATTTTTCAGGACTTTATGCGTTACGAGATGACCGCGCGAGAGAACATCGCAGTCGGTCAGATTCAGGACTTGAATCGCTTCCAGCCGCTCGAAGAGGCAGCTCGAAAGAGCCTGGCCGACCAGGTGATTACGCGCCTACCGCTCGGCTATGAACAAATGTTGGGCCGCCGTTTCGAAGGCGGAGTGGACCTTTCAGGTGGCGAGTGGCAGAAAATCGCCCTGGCCAGGGCGTATCTGCGCGACGCGCAGTTGCTAATTCTCGACGAACCAACCGCCTCTCTCGACGCCCGCAGCGAGTTCGAGGTCTTTCGCCGCTTTGCCGAGCTCACCAGCGAGAAAATGGCGCTGTTTATCTCGCACCGCTTCTCGACTGTACGCATGGCTGATCGCATCGTGGTACTCGAGGCTGGCGATATAGTGGAAGAAGGAACGCACCAAGAACTTACTCGCATGGGCGGCCGCTACGCTGAAATGTTTGAGCTCCAGGCCGCCAGTTATCGTTAACGAATTTAAAGATGCCCCAGAATACCCATCTCGAGCTGGGAACTTCCGAAGCCGAACGGGTTCCTGCCGGATCGCCCGAGACCACGCCCGACAGAGAACTCTTGCGCGCGCATGCCGCGGAATTGGCTCGCGGCCTTGCGTGGCTGCCCGACACCCATTCTTCCGACGTCCTTTATGAGCGCTCGCACGCGCTCAAGCCGCAACTGCGGAGGATTTTTCGCGCCGTCTCAGATTTTTCGGCCAAGAACGTCTCCGATGACTTTCACTGGTTGCAGGATAATGTTCACCTGCTGAGCACGGAATTGGATAGCACCGCCGACGAACTCACGGAATTCGAGAAACTCCCGCACGTCCGCAACCGCAGTTTCGACGTGGTTCCAAGAGTTCTGGCCATCGCTGAAGGCTTTCTTGCTGCTGTGGAATTCGAATTCAGCGAAGCCACCTATATCGAGTACATACAAGCATTCCAGAAGACCACGATTCTGAATTTGGCGGAACTCGACGCGTTGATACCGGCCATGAAACTTGCGCTGCTCGAACAAATCGCAGGCCGCGGGGCGCGAGTGGTTAAGGATCGCAAGGCACTTCATGGAACCGGCGTTTGCGTCCGCAGCCTGCGCGACGTAACCCAAAACAACTGGCGTGACGTAGTCGACCGTCTGCTCGCGTTCGACAGTGTATTGCAGGACGACCCCGTCGGCGCCTACCCACGCATGGACCGCGACAGCCGCACCGTATACCGCAAGCGGGTAGCCCATCTGGCCGAACACTCGGACTTTACCGAAATGGAAGTTGCTGTGGCCGCGCTGGCCTTGGCTCGCGAAGCCGAAAGGCAGATCTACGCCGATCCCCGGGTTGCCAGCCGGCGTTCCCACGTCGGCTATTACCTAATCGCCGAGGGAGCTCCCGCGTTGCGAAGAAAAATTCGCTACCGGCCACCTTTGGGTCAGCGAGTGCGTATTTTCCTGCGCAGCCACCCCGACGAGTTCTACCTGCCGACGATAGAACTGCTCACGCTCATTATCATTCTGGGAATCCTTCTGCCCTTGATTGGTCCGGGGACTTCCTTGGAGCGGATGTTGCTGGCGGTTTTTGTTTTGCTGTTGCCCTGCTCGCAGGCGGCGGTGCAAATCGTCAATTACATCGTGACCGCGGTCTTACGGCCGCAAATCATCCCTAAGCTCGATTTTTCAGACGCCATTCCTGACGATTGCTTCAGCTTAGTCGGAATTCCCGCTCTGCTATTGCACCAGGCTCAGATTAAGAGGCTGGTAGACGATCTGGAGGTCCGCTATCTCGGCAATCATGACCGCAACCTGCACTATGCCTTGCTGACCGACCTGCCAGATTCGCGAGAGGCGCCCACCGAGGATGATCCGCGCGTCGATCTCTGCGCCCGGCTGATTGGTGACCTGAACGAAAAGTACGCTGCCGATGGAGAAGGAACGTTCCTTCTGCTGCATCGCCATCGTGTGTACAACCCGCGCGAGCGCCAATGGATGGGCTGGGAACGCAAGCGGGGAAAACTGCTGGATCTGAACCGGCTGCTGCGAAACCAATACGATAGTTTCCCGGTGAAGGTTGGCGATTTGTCGCTCCTGGCCAAGGTGCGCTTCGTCATTACGCTCGATGCCGACACGGAATTGCCGCGCGGATCAGCCCATCGCATGATCGGCGCTCTGGCTCATCCTTTGAACCAGGCCATCATCGATCCGGACAAAAATATCGTGGTCGCCGGTTATGGCATTCTGCAGCCACGCGTTGGCGTGAGTGTGCAAAGCGCCGTGCGCTCTCGCCTGGCCAGCATCTACTCGGGCGAAACCGGATTCGACATCTACACCCGCGCTGTGTCCGACGTCTACCAGGACCTATACGGGGAAGGCAGCTTCACCGGCAAAGGCATTTATGATGTGGACACGCTGCACCGTGTGCTCGACCGCCGCTTCCCGCGCAATGCCTTGCTTTCGCATGATCTGATCGAAGGGGCCTACGCCCGCGCAGGCCTGGTCAGCGACATCGAAATTATCGAGGATTACCCCTCACACTACAATGCCTACAACCGCCGCAAGCACCGCTGGTTGCGTGGCGACTGGCAGATTGGCGGGTGGCTCTCATCCCGGGTGCCGGATGAATCGGGAAACCGTGTTCCCAATCCCATGTCCATCGTTTCGCAATGGAAGATCCTGGACAACCTGCGGCGAAGCTTGGTGGAGCCTGCAACCTTTCTGTTGCTGGTGTTGGGCTGGACAGCCTTGCCCGGCAAACCGGTGCGCTGGACTCTGATTGCGCTCGCCATCCTGTTCCTGCCGCCCTGGCTGGAATTCGTGCTCAATCTGATCCGCGCTGCCGCCGAAGGCAAGCGGAAGATGGCGGAAGATGCAGGGAAGGCCCTGTTCGCAGCCAATATCAACGTGTTTTTGATTCTAACCTTCCTTGCACACCAGGCACTGATTTCTCTGGACGCGGTCGTGCGCTCCCTGGTGCGGCGCATCATCACGCAGCGGCGGTTGCTGGAATGGGAGACCGCTGCCGAAGCGGAACTGGCAATCAAGCGCTATACCCCCGTAGACCGATATTTGAATTGGACTCCCGCGCTGGCCGTGCTCTTGGCCGTCCTGGTCGGATTCAGCCATCGCCACGCGCTCGCTCCGGCGCTGCCGATTATTCTTCTGTGGGCGGGCAGCAAACTCATTTCACTGTGGCTTAACGAGCCCCCGCGCCCGGCGCGTAGCGAAGCCTCGCCCAAGGATGAACTTTTTCTGCGGCGCGCCGCTCTTCGCACCTGGCGCTATTTCTCTGAATTCAGCACGGAGGAGCACAACTGGCTGGTGCCCGACAACGTACAGGAGGAACCCCCCGCCATAGCGGCGCGCATTTCGCCGACCAACCTCGGTTTCCTCTTGAATTCGCGCCAGGTCGCCTGCCAATTCGGATACCTCACCGTTCCCGAGTTCACCTACTTGACCCTGCGCACGCTGGCAACCGTGGCCAAGCTGCCCCACTACCGAGGACACCTGTTCAACTGGTACGACACGCGAACGCTCGCGCCCTTGCCGCCATTATTCGTCTCCTCGGTTGACAGTGGAAATTTCGTAGCCTCACTGTGGACTCTGAAACAAGGCTGCCTCGAGCAACTCCATTCGCCCGTCTTGCAGCCCCAACTGGTGAGTGGATTTCTCGATTATCTGGAAACCCTGGCTGACCTGCGAGTCCTACGCCGCAAATCCGTGGCCGCGCTTCGCCGGATCATGAAACGCAAGCTGCCGCTTCCGAGATTATGCGACTTCTTCGAGAGGGTTCTGGCCAGCGTCCGCGAGCTGCCGGCGGAATCGAAGCATAAACGAGACGCCGATTGGTTCACCCATCAAGCGCGCATACGCTTGCTGATGATCAGAGAGGCGACGCGGGTGTATGCGCCCTGGCTCCTGGATGAATTTTATGCACTCCGGAACGACCCCGCCCTTGACCTGAAGCGGTCTTGGGACAAGGTTTCGCTCGATCACGCTCCGCAGTTTATGGACACCTTGAGTGCGCGTCTGCAGAACGCGGCTGATCAAGCGAACGGATCGGGAGAGCGCAGTTTGCTCTACGATCGGCTGCAGGAACGCTTGGCCAGTTCCTTGGCGCAAACTCTCGAGCTGATCGCCGACCTGCGGCGCGTGGCCAAGATCGCCGATGAGATGGCGGAAGAGACCGACTTCGGTTTCCTTCTCAATGCCCGCCGCAAACTGCTGTCAGTCGGATACGACGTGAGCAGCCAGCAACTCAATGGCGCCGCCTATGACTTGCTCGCTTCCGAGTCCCGCATCGCTGCTTTCGTGGCTATCGCCAAGGACGACATCCCGCAGGAGACCTGGTTCCTGCTCGGCCGCGCTCATACCGTGGCTCACGGCCACTCGGTACTTCTATCCTGGACGGGAACGATGTTCGAATACCTAATGCCCGCTCTATGGATGCGTTCTTTCCCGAATACGCTCTTAGAACGCTCGCGCAGCGCCGCCGTGGGCGCGCAGCAAGCCTATACAGGCAATCGCGTGCCTTGGGGCATATCGGAATCGGCTTTCGCCAAAATTGACGAGGCAGGCAATTACGGGTATCGCGCTTTCGGTGTTCCCCAGCTGGCAATTCATCAGGAGGAAAAGACGGGCGTCGTCATTTCCCCCTATTCCACCTTCCTCGCCTTGAACGTAGACGCGGCCGGGGGATTGCGGAACCTGCGCAGGATGAGCTCGAAGGGGTGGTTCGGGCCGCACGGATTTTACGAGTCCATCGATTACAGCGACTCGGGCCGCCGCTCCTGGCGTCACCGCTATGAGGTGGTGCGTTGCTGGATGGCTCACCATCAAGGCATGGTGCTGCTCTCGCTTGCCAATTTCCTGTATGACGGCGCCGTGCAGGAGTGGTTCCATCGGGAGCCGCGGGTACAGGCAACCGAGCTGTTGCTCCACGAAAAGCCCGTGAGTCACGGTCGCTCCAGCCGTGATTATGGCGCGGTAGCGTAGAAAAGCTCTGATGCGGTTTCTGGCGGCCATGCTCGGCCAAGCCGAGCACCGGTCAGAAGCCAATGCTGCCCCCAGCCTTTCCAGGAATTCTCGCCCCGAAGCTCATGATTCGACCACGACCTGAAGCCAACAACTCTCGTTGCCCACCCTTAATTTAGCTGACCTATCACCCCAGGCTCGAACGTTGCCAGAATCCGCTGCTCGAGCTGACAAATGTTGGATATATGTAAACTCCTCTTTCCCCTGGTCGACGGCTTAGGATAAAGTTTCCCGGTTCATTGTGCTTGCAGGAGTTGCCGGAACCGGTCGTCCCCGGAAGCGTACCGCTCCCGGCCAGGCCCCTGTGGAACCCTATGCCTACGCCAGCGGCGCACCTCACCCATAAAGCCCTGAGTACGCTCGATCTCGTCATCATCGGCATCTATTTCGCCGTCGTTTTTCTCATCGGTCTTTATTTTGCTCGCAAGGAGCGCACCTCGACGGATTACTTCCTGGCCAGCCGTGACGTAGGGTGGTTCGCCATCGGTGCCTCCTTGTTTGTTTCCAATATCTCCACCGAGCACTTCATCGGACTGGCCGGTTCGGGAGCCACGACGGGCTTGGCAGTCGGCCATTTCGAATGGCTGGCTTGCCTCATGCTGCTGATGCTGGGGTGGGTATTTGTACCTTTCTATCTCCGCTCCAACGTCTTCACGATGCCTGAATTCCTGGAACGCCGCTTCAATCGAAGCTCGGCCGTATATCTTGCCGGCATCTCGATCATTGCTTACATCCTGACGAAAATTTCGGTTCACCTGTGGGCGGCTGCGATTGTACTGGAACGCGTCGTGGGCTGGAGCCCGCTGAAATCGGCCGTGGTGCTGGTTATCGTAACCGGGGTGTATACCATCGCCGGCGGACTCTCTGCCGTGATCTACACGGAGGTTGTGCAGACGCTGGTCTTGTTGACGGGAGCGATTGCCCTGACGTACCTCGGACTCGACCAAGCCGGCGGATTCCGTGGCCTGCGCGCCGCCCTCCCGGCGAATTACTTCCACATGATCAAACCGGTCAGCGACCCGGAGTTTCCCTGGACTGGCATTTTCTTGGGCGCCCCTATTCTCGGCATCTGGTACTGGTGCACCGACCAGGTAATCGTTCAGCGGGTTCTTTCCGCCAGAGACCAAGACCACGCCCAAGCGGGCGCCATCTTTGCCGGCTTTCTAAAGATTCTGCCGGTGTTCCTGCTAGTGGTTCCCGGTCTGATTGCAGTCGCACTCTACCCGGATCTGTTTCAATTCGGCCCCAACCATCGCGTCCTGAACGGCGATATCGCCTTTCCCAGCCTCATCATCAATCTTCTGCCCGTCGGTCTGGTTGGGCTGATGATCGCGGCTCTGCTGGCCGCCCTGATGGGCGGCATGGCCTCGGTGTTCAATTCAGCATCAACCTTAGTCACCTTGGACTTCTATAAAAAGCTGCGTCCCAATGCCAGCGAGGTCAAGCTGGTATTCTTTGGCCGGCTGGCTACTGCGGTCATGGTGCTGCTTGGTCTGGCCTGGGTGCCATTCATCCACTTGATCAGCGGACAGCTCTACATCTATCTGCAAAGCGTTCAGGCATACATCAGCCCGCCAATTGCTGCGTGTTTCGTTCTGGGTATTTTGTGGCCTCGTCTGAATGGCGCAGGCGCAATTACTTCCCTAGTATCGGGTTTCTTCCTGGGAGCATTGCGCTTCATTCTGGAACTGATTGATGCTGCGCATGACGGCAACTATTTCAGCAATACATTCGTGAACTGGCTGGTGAAGATGAACTTCCTGCACTACGCCATTCTGCTGTTTGCGGTCTGCTCACTGGTGCTTATCAGCGTGAGCCTGGCGACCGCCGCGCCCGACCGAAGAAAATTGGCAGGGCTGACTTTTGCTACCGTCAGAGAAAGACTCGAGGTAACTCCCGTCGATGCCTCTTACAGGCCGGCACCCCAGACTCCTGCCGGACAGAGCATCAACGTGCTGTTTAGCCTGGCACTCGTCGTGACCGTCATAGGCCTCTGGATTTATTTCCGATGACGCAGCAGATTCGCAGTTTCAAGCCCAATATCACACGGGAACAAGCAATCCGACAGTTCTCCGCTCGCAGCTTGGCTGGCTGCTTCGAGCGCCTTGCCTTGGGACCGCTTCGTTACGTTGCGGATTTCTATGTTCCTTTCCGCATCTTCGACGTAGTCATTGAGATTAATCAAAAGCGTTCATCCCGCACAATCGCCCTGGAGGCTGTCACGGGAACTCTGGACATCTATTGCTTGGATCAAGTGTCCATGGCAACGGTAGAACTAGAAACCAGAAACTGCGCCGCGCCCCGCTTGAATCAACGGCAGGCAACCCAAATCGTGGTAGATAAGATCCGCCGCGTTTTATTCAGCAGGGGATTCTTCCTGTTGCGCCAGTTAAGGATCGGTGCGACTGAAATCGGCGAGATATACGTTCCTTTCTGGGTTGGGTTCCACGGCCGTGGACCGGTCGCTAATCTCTCCGTTATCGACGCGGTGCGCCGGACTCGGGAAGGAGCAACCGCCCGCCGCCTCATTCGGAATCTTGTCAGCACACGCCCCATAACTTAATTGTCTCCGTTTTTCAACCGCCCGCGTGCGACACGTAAGCGCAACATGGGCGCCGATCCGAAAAGCGTTGGCCACCCCCGCCGCCCATCCAGAACGGCGATTGCCTCGAGACGATGGATTCAGGATCGAGTTACCGGCACCCTTGAACCCGAAGCTTGGCGCGAGTCGGTGTTCCGGTCCTGGCAGAGGACCAGCGCTTCGAGGTTCATAACAAAGTCATCGTTGACACCGTGGTGACCCAGCGAGTTACCGCGGTAGCCGGTCGCACAACCCTTGCCGAGCGCTCGGATTCTCCCCCAGATCTCTACCCGTCCGATTGAACCCGTGGAGCCCCCTTCCCGAGATTACAATTCCTGGCATGCGGCGCGTTCCACTTTGGCTCAAGGCGGTATGGACAGTCTGGTTGTTGCTATGGGCTCCCCTTTATTGGAGACAATACGGCGCACA
>JBPYDQ010000403.1:0-4190 GCA_051986135.1 Terriglobales bacterium
ACGTAGTCATCGTCATTTCCCGTGTCTCGCCCCTCGAAGGTACTAGATTTAGCAGATTCACGCTCCATTACCGTCCTGATTTGGAGAAGTGCGGTACACTCCCCTCTCTTCGCGCGGTGTACTCAGGATTCACGCGACTTATCGCGGTCCGTAGTGAGGGATGGGCTTGCCGAGTTCGAGTGCACCAAGATCTGGCGCACTGCCGGTGAACCCGTCGTTGACGTTGGGAAGCACAACCCCGGCATCCACCGCCGCACAACCTTCCTGAAGAGAGAAGTCGAGCGGGTCGGGGTCGTAGACCTTCGAAGGCGTTGAAAGGTCCACAGGACGAAGGTTCCTAAAGATCTTATAGCTGACGATCTTGCTGTGTTGATCGAGGCTCGTTGCCCGGCTAAATTCCTCGAGCGAGCCGTATTTTTTCTCGACGAGCGGGTCTTTGTAGTTAATGTTCTTGCCTTCAGGAGGCCCAATTCGAACGAATGGTGCCTCACTGCCAGACTCAAATCCGAATCCGTTATAGTCGGATGACGAGTATGAGTCGTAGGTGTCCAGCAGAAATACTGGGTCTTTGGGATTTTCCCCAATGATGAGATTGTTACGGAAGATGGCATTGGCCCCGGTATCTCCCCCGTCGTGTGTTCTGACGCTGGAGAGGAATGTGTTGTGAAGATAGACGCCGCCTGACGGGTCTCCCGAGAATTTCACGCCGCTCCCCGGCGAGTTGTAAACGATATTGCGAATAAAATACGCCGGTCCTCCCATGAGCGGTTCTTCACTGAGAGCCTGCTCGCCAATATTGATGCAGCGGTTGCGCAGAACCCGCACGTTGTACATTCCACCATCGGTCTCGATGCAGTTGTCGTGGCTGTTTGATACATCGTTGTTGTAAAAATCGATCGATACAGGCATGCGATCCCGAATCGGATGAGGCCAGCCATCCGGATCACCATAGGTAGCGTGGTCGAGTGCATCATGAAAGTTTCGCACTCGGTTGTAGGCGACAACGGTTCCTTGTCCATAAATCTTGACCGCATATTGCGACTTGTTGAGACTTTTCTCCGCCCAACCCGGAGTCTTTCCCCAGGTTCTCGGTTCCCACCCAGTCATTTCGTTGGGGTCGTGGAGACCGATAAATGTATTGTCCGCAATATAGAAATTGTTCGATCCAGAATAGTCAGTGTGAATGCCCATGCCGACTTGCTCGAAGCGGCAATGTTTTACGGTGAGCCCGGTAGCACCCACGATGCGTTTCCGCCCCGCCAGAATCGCCAGATTCGTATTGCGGAAGGTGATGCCTTCGAAATAGTTGTAGTTCGCGGCGGTCACATCGAATAGAACGCCATTGCCATCGCCGTCGAAAATGACCTCTCCGTCGCCAGCCCCCACGATCGCGATCGGCTTTTCGGCAGTGCCACTTTGCGTCAGGTAGTACGTCCCATCCCAGGTGGTAGTGCAGCACTCTTTCCAGCCCGAGAGGAACTCGTGTCCGTAGCGAAGCCTTTGATCTTTGTAAAGGCCCGCGTGCACGATAATGGTGTCGCCTGGTTGGACCCGAGGAGGGAAAGCATCGTACCAGTCCCCGCCGATCGCTGCCGTGTAGTAGGCCGCTAGAAGTCCGTCAAAGGATGGCTCAATTCTCGGGCCGCTAAATCCAACGGGGTAGACATGGTACACATGACCACCCTTTGTCGGCTGAGGCTCCTTTCGCGTGCGGACTGTTACCTCGTGGTCGCTCACACCGGAAACACCGTCTGGATCGGACAGGCGAAACCGGCACTCGTATTCCGTATCTGGTTCCAAATCGAAGATACTTCCCGCGAACATGTTCGGGGCCACGTAGGTGAATGCCATCGCGTCGGGACTCATGATCCTTTTGGCGGAGGGATCGTCATTGAACAAGCCGGTAACTGTGCGTTCTCCGTTAAGGCGGAACATGGGAAGCCCCTCTTTCCATTCCGTGGTCCCTTTTTTGCGATAGGAAACGGCAACGCTGGCGTTTCGACTCGCATCCCCGTCGATATACCACTCGAACCCTAGAGCAATCAGAGTCGGCGGCTCCACAACGAACTCTCCGGCAGTTACTCCACTTCGATCTTGCGATGCAGCCTGGGAGCGGAGAAACACAACGACGGTCATAACCGAAAGGGAAATCACAAGCATCCCGAAGATGCGTTGCTGGACTTCATCACGGAATTGCATAGGGTCACCTGAGTTCAGCAGACTGAAAACCGAACGGCACGATGCCATAAGCCGCGATGCCCTGTCAACTTGCCAGTATGGATGCGATACCGATATGGTATGAATCTAGGAAGAAATCGATTCCTAGTGAGCTTTCGCTCAGAGCTCAAAGCAGGCCTATTCGATAAGAAACCACTCTCGAGCCCACGCCGGTGGGTTTGAAAAGCGTCTAGATATGAAATCCTGCTAGTCTGAATTCTCAGCCGGGAGAAGCCTTTCAAATAATCCCAAGGCATCGAGGATCTTGTTAGATGGAACATCTGCCCATGCTTCACGCTCCGCCGAGTAGGGATCGTTGACTGCTTTACTCTGGGAAGCCTCGAATTCCATGGTTGATCTTTTATCGTCATCGTAACGTGGCCACGAAGGCACGTCTCGTCCGTTCGGGTCGCCGGTACGCGCAAAGTTCGTCCAAGAGGACGTCATTTCTTCCATCAGGCGGCCCCATTCCTTCTTTGGGCCAGTGACGACGAGGACATCGGGATATTCCACCCCGAATACGAAGGGCAACTCCATTGAGTGCGCAGACCCATACTCCAGCCCAGTCTGGCCTCGGGTTTTGGAGCGGTACATCAGCAGATACATGAACGTCGGCTGGCGCTTGCTGTTCACTTCTGCCAGCCGGATGGACGGCATGCGAAACGAGATATCTCCCGCAAGCGTGACCATCGCATCGTAATAGGTGGGATAGTCCTTCCTATAAGTTTTCAGCAGTTGCGGAGTTCGCGCTCCCACCAGAGGCCGAAGTTGCTTCTCTAATTCCTGCTTCGTTTTCTGTACAACCGGCAGCGCATCCATCGCGGTCCAGTAGCGAATCTCGTCGAGATTGGAGCCGATGATAAGGGGCACACTAGGTGCTTCGCCCGTCGCGATCACATCCAGGGCAAGTTTCTTGAATACGACATTGTCATACACGAAGCAGCCAAAAGCTTCAGCCGTTTTATTCTCCAGGCGCATCATCTGTTCCATGGTGAGCTTCTGCAGTTGCTCAGCATTGCTCACGCCTGCGGCGTTCAGGAGTTTTTGTGCCGCGGCTGTGGCGTCTTGCATGGTGCAGAACTCGCCAGGCACACCGCTCTGAATAATCGCCTTGTGAAACAAACCAGCCGAGCGCGGATTGGCCATATGGGCATACACGCTGGCTCCTCCAGCCGATTCACCGAAAATAGTCACATTCTTGGGGTCACCGCCGAAGTTCCCGATATTCTTTTGCACCCACTCGAGCGCTGCCACTTGATCGAGGTAGCCTGCATTGCCACTTTCCGCGAATTCTTTGTCACCGAATTTCCCGAGTTCCAGAAAACCGAGCACTCCCAAGCGATATTGAATCGTCACAACCACCACGTCTCCCCGTTTCGCGAGCGTGGTCCCGTCATACCAGGTATTGCGCGCGCTTCCTCCTATCAGTGCACCGCCGTGAATGAATACCATCACGGGCCGTGCTTCGGTGTCAGCGGCTGGTGTCCAGACATTCAGCGTAAGGCAATCCTCTGCCATGACTTCGTTGCTGTTCTCGGTGGGGTCGTAATAAAGAACCTGTGCGCAAGCCGGCGCGCGCATCTTGGCGGCTCGCGGTTGGCTCCACGGCGCGGGAGGCACCGGAGGGCGAAATCGCGAAGGGCCGACCGGAGGCGCAGCGAAGGGAACACCACGGAAGACCTCAACATCGTTCATCTTCTGGCCTTCGACCGGCCCATATATCGTGTTCGCCACCACGGTCGGTCCGTCGTTCAGGAAATCCTGAGCTGTTAACGGCGACGGAGTAACGAACAATGTGGAAATTCCGATCAAACCTAAACAACGTAGCCAGCGTCGCGAACGCATTCCACCCTCCTAGTCATTTAGCGAGTCTTCGATAAATTCGTCATGCCAACTACTTTGATTTTGCTGTCGCGCCTTGATCAAGCGCGCTGTCCAGAACAGTAGCGAGGCCCTCCATGAGCTTGCGCCGA
>JBPYDQ010000404.1:0-13118 GCA_051986135.1 Terriglobales bacterium
GGCCTGGATTATTAGTGGCTGGCAACTCGGCGGCATCGTGCTGGTCTCCACCGGCTTGCCGTTTTCGCCTTTGATCAGCGGCGATCCGCTCGGTTTGAACAGTGCGGACCCGTTTGCCTTTCCAAACAGACTCACGACCCCCGGCTGTCAGGGTAACCCTGTCAATACGCAGAACAAGACACACTACATCAAGACGGAATGTTTTACCTTTCCCAACCCTGGCACCATGCTGGGAAGCGCGGGGCGCAATTCGATTATCGGTCCCGGAATCAAGGACGTCGACCTCTCGCTGATGAAGAACAACAAGATCACCGAGCGGCTTAATGCTCAGTTCAGGGTCGACTTTTTCAACATCTTCAACTTCGTAAACTATGCGACCCCGCTAAAGGCAAGCACGCAGTTGTTTAACCAAGCAGGAGCGCCGATCGCTTCGGCTGGCACGCTGACGCAGACCTCAACTTCGTCACGGCAAATTCAGTTCGCGATCAAGCTGATTTTCTGACCTTAGAGAGTACCGACCTCAATGAGAGCTTATCTCAGCGCACCTTCTTCGCGGTCTTTGTCAGGTCAGCCGGGGTTGGACGTGCACGAGAGTTCGGGGGAACTCCGTCCGGGCCCCGTACACCTGCGTATGTCGCGAACAGTGATTCTGAACAGACTTTTATTGTTCATTAAGAACGGCACTATTTAACTCCGCTAGGCTTATGAATCGGCCTGGGATGATGCGGAGCTTCAGAATGAATCGACAACGGTTTGCAGCGCTGCTATTTGCTGCTTTGGCTATTACAACGATTGGATCAGCACCATTGGCATGCCAAGACAAGACAGCTGGACCGATGAGAGTCGTGCGAAAGCTTCCGCTGGGAGGTGATGGAAGGTGGGACTATTTGACGGTTGATGCTAACCGCTTGTATATCGCGCGGGCGACGCGCTTCATGGTGGTCAACATCGAAAACGGTGAATTCGTAGGTGAAGTCCCCGACACACCAGGCGCTCATGGAGTGGCGATTGCAACCGAGCTAGGCATGGGATTTACCAGCAACGGGCAGTCGAACGATGTGAGTGTTTTTGATGTCACGACTCTAGCGGTCACGAAGAAGATCCCGACAGGTCAAAATCCGGACGCGATTCTATATTACGCGCCCACTCGGTCGGTATTTGTCTTCAACGGACAAAGCCACAGTGTCAGTGTCATCGATGCAGCGTCACTGAGTGTGACAGCCACTATACCTCTTGCCGGCAAACCAGAATTTGCCGTCGCCGACGACCACGGGAATGTGTACGTCAATATTGCTGACAAGAACGCCATTACCGTCATCGATGCAGCGTCGCGGAAGGTGAAGGGTATGTGGCCGCTTGGCTCCTGCGATGAGCCGACGGGCTTGGCAATTGATAAGAGTAAAAGCGTCTTGTTTGCGTCATGCGGTAACCACAAACTTGCAGTTGTAGATCTGAGTTCAGGCAAAGTCACACAGACGGTTCCCATCGGAGACGACTGCGATGCGACCGCCTTCGATCCGAATAAGCAACTCGTATTCGCTTCGAACGGGGAAGGGAGCTTGACGGTCATCGCCAGAGACGATCGCGGTTCCTACCACGTGCAGCAGACTCTGGCCACCCAGACAGGCTCCAAGACGATGGCATTGGACTCCAGCAGTGGACGGATCTATCTCCCGACGGGAAAATTCAGCGGGCCGCCAACGCAGAAGCCAAGACCAAAGCTTATCCCCGGCACATTCGAAGTCTGGGTCATTGCGGAATAGGTAAATCAGAGCACGAGTCATGGTTCGATGCAGGAACATCATGTCTCTACGAAGAGCTCTACAACTCGTTGGCTGCCTCCTTGTGCTGACCCTGAATGGTTTGCAGGCGCAGGCACCTCAGGGGGCGCCGAATCCCATGTCAGGTGCGCCGTCGGATTCTTCATTGGTGACCCTGACGCTGGCGGATGCACTGAATCGGGCGAAGGCGAACAGTGCCCAATTTCAGGCAGCGCTGACTCAATTCGGACTCGCAAAGGAAGATCGCGTGCAAGCTCGCGCCGCCCTCCTACCAAACATCCAGTACACAAACAGCTTTATTTATACCCAGGGTAATGGTGCAACGGGCAGATTCGTCGCCAACAATGGTGTCCATGAATACATAAGTCAAGGGGTCTTTCATCAGGTACTGGGGTTTGGATCATTCGCCGACTACCAAAGGGTCTCGGCGCTACAAGCATTCGCCAAAGCCAAGGCGGATGTCGCGACGCGCGGCTTGGTAGTCACGGTCGTGCAGCTTTTCTATGAACTATTGGCGGCGCAGGACAAGACCCTCAATGTTGACCGGGCGACGAATGAGGCGCAGCACTTTCTCGAGCTAAGTAAGAAACTGGAAGCAGGGGGTGAAGTTGCGCATTCCGATGTTATCAGGGCACAGATTCAGGCTAATGACGCTTTTCGACAGCTTCAAGATACAAGACTAGCGGAGCAAAATGCACGTCTGGCATTGGCGGTGCTGATTTTCCCAAGCTTCTTTCAAGATTTCGTTCTGATAAACGACCTGGCTTCACTTTCACCGTTGCCGGATCGGGCTTCCGTTGAGCAGTTGGCGAAGAACAACAATCCTGAACTGCAAGCTGCTTTTGCGACCTTGAAAGCCGCTGATAAGGAAGTGACGGTAGCACGCGCAGGTCACCTGCCATCGCTGACAGTTGATTTCTTCTACGGCATCGATGCCAACCAGTTTGCGACGAAGGATCGCAACGGCTTGCGCAATCTGGGATATTCCGGAGCAGCCACATTAAACATCCCGATTTTCAGTTGGGGGGCTACGCAGAGCAAGGTCAAGCAAGCCGAACTGCAACGGCATCAGGCCCAAGTTGAGCTCAGTGCGGCGCAGCGGCAGGCGTTAGCCGATTTGCAGTCCTTCTATGCGGATGCCCAGACATCGTTTGGCCAGGTCAATACTCTTCGTACTTCAGCGGATCTTGCGGGCGATAGCTTGCGGCTTACAAATCTACGGTACCAGGCCGGCGAAGCTACCGCACTCGAGGTGGTAGATGCACAGAACACGCTTACACAAGCGCTGAACACATTACACGATGGGGAGGTGCGGTACCACCTTGCGCTCGCAAATTTGCAAACCTTAACAGGACAGTTCTGACATGAACACAAAAACACTCACTGGCCATATTTCGTTAGCGCTCATTGCCGGCGTGCTTGCGACAGGAATTACGGCCTGCTCCGACAAAGACAAAGAGGAGCAGCCGGAAGTAACCGTTCAAGTCGCGCAGGCGGAGCGCGGCAAAATCGAGCTGGTGATTCGAACGGAAGCGATATTGTTTCCTAAGGACCAGGCGGCGCTGACTCCGAAGATCGCTTCGCCAGTTCGCACGTTTTATGTGAATCGAGGCAGCAGGGTACATCGTGGACAACTGTTGGCGGTGCTCGAAAACCGTGATCTTTCGGCCTCGGTTATGGATACGCAGGGCGCTTATGAGCAGGCGCAGGCGACGTACGGCCTAGCTACTACGTCTGGTCTCCCGGAGGAATGGCAAAAAGCAGAGTACGATCTGAAATCGGCAAAAGAGGCGTACGACGCCCAGCAAAAAGTGTTCGACAGCCGGAAGGTACTGTTCGAACAGGGCGGGCTCCCACGGAAGGATTATGACCAGGCGGCCGTCGCACTCATTCAGGCAAAAGCCACCTACGAAATCGCACAAAAGCACCTTGCGGCGCTTGAAGCGGCTGGGAAAAAGGACGAGCTCAAAGCCGCTAAGGGTCAGCTAACTTCCGCGCAGGGAAAGTATGAAGGAGCTCACGCTCAGCTGTCGTATTCCGAGATAAAGAGTCCCATCGACGGTGTTGTAACGGACCGCCCGGTCTATCCCGGCGAGACCCCAGCGCCTGGCACGCCAATCCTGACGGTTATGGATACGTCCTCGGTAATCGCCAAGGCTCACATTCCGCAACAAGATGCAGCCCTGTTGAAGCCGGGCGATCCCGCTACTCTCAGCGGTCCCGGCGGTGCGGAGGCAAGTGGGAAGGTCTCGCTCGTGAGCCCTGCACTCGACCCCAACAGCACTACTGTCGAAGTTTGGGTGACCGCGCCGAATCCAGATGGCGCGCTTAGGCCAGGGACAACCGTGACGGCGCGTGTCACCGCCCAGACAGTGAACGACGCAGTACTGGTGCCCGCCTCCGCCCTGTTGAAAACACCCGAAGGGGCAGAAAGCGTGATGGTAGTCGGCGACGACAACAAAGCGCACCAGGTGAACATCGAGGCCGGCATTCGCGATGGTGACCAGGTGCAGATTACGAAAGGCGTGAAGGGAGGCGAAAAGGTCGTCAGTAGCGGTGCCTATGGATTGCCGAACGGTACAAAGGTAAAGGTCGCTGAAGCAGAGCCTTCCCCAAGTGAGAAACCAGCTTCAACAGGTGATGACAACGGTAAGACCTCTCCCGAGGCCAAGAAGGCCGGCGGGAAGGAATAGAAGCAGCATGAACTGGCAAACGGTGCTCGATCGCATTCGAACCAGTGGCCCGGCAGACGACCGGTACTGGTACACTCGCTACTCCAAGGCGCTGATTTTTCTCACCATCATCCTCGCCTTCGCCGGTTTGTATCTGGCGCTCAGGATTCCGATCTCTGTATTTCCGACGACAGATTTCCCTCGCGTCATCATCGGAATTGACAACGGTGTGATGCCAACTGACCAGATGATGGTGACCATCACGCGCCCGATTGAAGAAGCCGTCAACAGCGTGCCCGGACTACAACAGGTGCGTTCGATTACCAGTCGAGGCTCTGCGGAAATCGACCTCTTCTTTGATTGGCACGTAGATATGGTGACTACATTGCAGTTGGTGGATGCGGCCCTCGTTCAGGCAAGGGCTGTGCTTCCCGCCACGGCGGTCATTAGTTCCCATCGGCTTACGTTTGCCAGTTTTCCCATCATAGGATACAGCCTTACTTCCGACATCGTGCCGCAGACGCAACTGTGGACGATGGCCAATTACGAATTGAAACCGCGCCTAAATCGGCTGAACGGGGTCGCGACAGTTGTAGTGCAGGGTGGGCAAGAGCCGGAATTCCACATCACGCCGGATCCTGCCAAGCTTCTGGCGACAGGTATCACCGTTTCCGACATTCTCGACGCAGTCCGCCGGACAAACCTTATCGATTCTCCTGGTCTGATCGAGCAGGACCATCAACTCTACCTGGGATTGGTAAATGGTCAAGTCGTTACTCCGGATCAGTTGGGGCATATCGTAATCAAAACTACTCCGGCGGGCGTGCCAGTCCGGGTTGGAGATGTCGCTGCGGTAGGCCCCGGGGTCAAGCCCGTGTATACGATCGTCACGGCCAACGGTAAACCCGCGATCCTGCTGAACATAAGCCGTCAGCCGGACAGTAACACGGTAGATGTGGCGAACGAGGTCCACGACGAGATAGCACGGATTCAAAAGTCACTGCCACCCGGAATCAAGCTGGCGCCCTTCTACGATCAATCGGAAATCGTTACGGAATCCATCAAGAGCGTTCGCGACGCCATCCTAATCGGAATCGTTCTGGCATCACTCGTGATGGTGCTGTTTCTGCACGACTGGGGTACTTCGATCGTAGCTGTGCTGGTGATTCCGGTTACCGTGTTCGTTACTTTCATAATCCTCAAACTACTCCATCAGAGCTTCGATCTCATGACCTTGGGGGGATTGGCTGCTGCGGTCGGGCTGGTGATCGACGACGCAATCGTTGTGGTCGAGAACGTAGCGTTACATCGCGACGCCGGGCAGGGCCGCCTGGAAGCAATCAGCAGTGCTCTGCGCGAAATCACAACACCCTTGGTTTACTCTACCATCACGCCCATTGTGGTGTTTGTGCCGTTGATCGCTACGACTGGAGTGACGGGCGTCTTCTTCCGCGCTCTGGCTATTACGGTCGGCGCCTCACTGTTCACTTCGTTAGCACTGGCACTCACCTGGACACCGACGCTCAGTCAATATTTCATTCGTGAGCGGGAAGACCACGATGGGGAGAACGAGAACCTCAGTGAGGCAGATCGGTTACTCGCCGCCGAAGAGGCTTCGATCACGGGTCGGTTTCGCAAGATCGTGGACTTCTACGAACGGTGGCTGCGGTTCGCGTTAGAGCGCCCGCTGTGGATTGCAGGATTCGCGGCCATCCTGATTGTTGCATCGTATTTTTGCTACAAAGCGCTCGGGACGGACTTACTGCCGGCGATGGACGAAGGCGGCTTCGTCATCGATTACATCATGCCAGCAGGGAGTTCGCTGCAGGAGACGAACCGGGTAGTCAACCATGTCGAACAAATGGTTCGCGAGATCCCCGAAGTGGAAGGATACTCGCGGCGTACAGGGCTTCAGCTCGGCCTGGCGGCAGTGACCGAAGCAAACACTGGCGATATTGCGGTGAAATTGAAGACCAAGCGAAGCCGCAGCGTGGACGATGTTATCTCCGACTTGCGGGCTCAGATCAAACAGCAGGAACCTGAGCTCGACGTCGAATTCATCCAGGTGCTGCAGGACATGATCGGAGACCTGTCCAATGCCCCTGAGCCGGTGCAGATCAAGTTGTTTACACCTGATGTTGCCCAGTTGAACAAGGAAGCTCCCCGAGTAGCCGACGCTATCTCCAAGGTTCCTGGTGTAGTCGATATCCTAAATGGTATCGATAACACCATCAGCAATCCGGCCACCGTGTTTCAGGTGGATCCGATGATAGCATCGCGCGCTGGTTTCACGCCTGAGGAGGTTGCCATAGACGCAACCGCGATTCTGGAGGGTGAGCCGGCAGCAACCCCTGTAGTTGCAAACGATATTGCCTACACCATCCGCGTACGATACCCCTCGGCCAATCGCGGCTCTGTTGAGGCGATGGGCAACACTCTTCTCAACAGCAGTACAGGTCATACTGCGACTCTGAATTCTCTCGCATCGGTAAAGGAACTGCCCGGCCAGAACGAAATTCGGCGAGAGAACCTGCAGCGTGATGTGACTGTGACGGCACGATTGGAAGGCACCGATCTGGGCAGCGCCATTAAGGCCGTGCAGAAGACGGTCGATGGCTTGCATTTGCCATCTTCCATACGGGTGATGTACGGCGGCACCTATGAAGAACAGCAGAAATCGTTTCACGACCTTTTGCTGGTGCTGCTGCTTGCCATAGTTCTAGTCTTCATCGTATTGCTGTTCGAGTTCCGTACTCTCGCCGCTCCGGTGTCGATCCTTGCGTCGGCAATTCTGTCCACCTCAGGTGTCTTTTTAGCCTTGCTGATCACGCGCACTGACTTCAATATCGCTTCGTTTATGGGGTTAATCATGGTGATCGGCATCGTCGCCAAGAACGGCATTCTGCTGCTCGACGCGGATCAGAAATTTCGCTTAGCCGGGTTTTCCGCTGAAGACTCCATGATTCAGGCGGGACGTCGTCGACTGCGTCCCATTTTGATGACTGCCCTCGCAGCCATCGCAGGAATGCTTCCACTGGCACTGGCCATGGGCGCCGGATCACAAATGCTCCAGCCGCTTGCCATAGCCGTGATCGGAGGGATCAGCATCTCTATGGTGTTGTCACTCCTCATTACGCCCGCCGTTCACTACTACTTGAGCCATGCGGAGCTACGCCCACAGACGAGCAGCGGCGTAAATCATGTTTAAGGTCGAGACACATTTGCATCGATTTCTCGCATGAGCGTCGTTTAGAGAGACACTGGAGCAGAAGTGGTCTGACGAGGAGGTAATGTGCACACCGCGGTGAAGATAGGGGCCATCTCAGCAATCGGAGTATTGTTGTCCTTGACGAGCGGCTGCTCCCGGCACGACAACTCTGAGCGATACATTCTTGTTACAGTCAACACAAAACTGCCCTATTGGAAGGTCGCAGCTTCCGGCCTCGCCAAAGCGGCGGAGCAATACGGGGTCAAGATGGATGTTAGGGGTCCGGAACGGTATGACCCGACCGCCGAGGCCCAAGAGCTACGGAATTCCCTTGCCCTGAAGCCAGCTGGCCTTCTCGTCTCAGTCGCTGATCGCAGTCTGATGGGGCCGGCCATTGATGAAGCGGTGAATGCTGGGATACCGGTTCTGACCATTGATTCCGATGCTCCCGAGAGCAAACGGCTTTATTTCATCGGCACCAACAACATGCAGGCTGGTGTCCAGGGTGGCAAAAGACTCGCGGAGAAGTTGCACGGCAAGGGCAATGTCGTCTTCTACACTATGCCCGAGCAGCCCAATCTGGATGACCGACTCAGAGGCTACAAGGATGTCTTTGAGGATTATCCCGGTATTCAGATCGTGGAAGTGTTCAATATCAAAGGAGATTCCGGCAACGCTTTTGATCGCACGATGCACTATCTGACCGATAAAAGCGCGCGGCGAGTCGATGCATTCGTGTGCTTGGAAAGTTCCGCAGGAAGGGATGTCGCTGAAGCACTGCGGAGGCAACAGCATGCCAGTGATCGCATTGTCATTGCCATGGATGCGGATGACGATATTCTCACCGGAATTAAGCAGGGTTTCATCGATGCGACCGTTACCGAGAAGCCTTTCACAATGGCATTTTATGGGTTGAAGGCGCTCGACGACATTCATCATTACCCGGAAGACTTGAAACGAAGTTATGCATCAAACTCATTCTCTCCTTTTCCCACATTTGTTGACACTGGATCCACGTTAGTGGACAAAAGCAATGTGGACGAGTACCTCAAAGCAGAACAGGAGTCCACGTCAAAGCAATGATGAAGTGCGGCTGCAGCGACGAGCGTTGTCGCTTCTCCAAGTGCTCGCCGATACTTATGGGGTGCACCTGCCGACAGATGACAGAACAGTCTCCTAAAACCCAATCTTGGCACAAATACATGAGCAGATCATTCTCAACTCGTGATTTATGCGATGCGTTTGGCGACAGCTGTCAAGTTTGCGAGACACAGCTTCGACAGTACGGTGGGTGACGAACAGCGTTTGGCAGAATTCGAACGGTGCGGTGTCTGGGTGCCAACCTCTTGATTCGCCAATCGCTGGAAATGAAAACGGAGGGTTAGATCCTAGTAATTGACGGGGGCGGCCACTTAGGATGCGCTCTAATGGGAAGTACTCGCTGACCACGGCAGTAAGGATGGCTGGTCGGGTGCGATCATATTCGGCGCCGTAAGGGATGTAGTCGCTTTACCTACTGTAGACTTTGCCGTCAAGGCGCTGGACTCGAATCCACAGAAAAGCGAGAAGTACGGAACAGGATGTATCGACGGCCTGGTTTCCTTTGGCGGTGTAAGTTTTGCGCCCGGGCCACTGGCTTTACAGCGACGAAGATGGCATCCTCGTTTCGAGTCGGGCGTTGCATCTCTAGATCGTGATTCTTCGTTAAAAGCACATATCAGCGCTACGCTGCCTTGGTCCTTGACCCAAAGAAGCCCTTGAACTCACTCACAACGACACCAGGTAAGGTGTCCGTGTTGTCGTCGGTAAGAAGTTCGTGTCGTGCGTTCTCAACTAAGACAATCCTGGTCGTAGCCTGTATAGCATCTAGCTCTGAACGAAGTTCGTCGGGAGTTCCGAACGGGTCCTTGGATGCATGCACAAACATGGCAGGAGTTCGAAGAGACAAAAAGTGATCTGTCCTCAAGGGAGTTGACTGCTTGGGGGGGTGCAGCGGATAGGAGAGCAGCAGAAGACCGGCAATCAAGGTTGGATCCGACACTGCTAACAGGCTGGCCTGATGCCCGCCATAAGCGTGGCCGCCCAGATACACAGCCCTGGAAACCCTGGCCTTCATCAACTCTACCGCCCTCCTCAGGCCAGCTCGGTCGCGTGCAGCGAAACTCGCCGGCGGGCGGCCATTGGGCCGTGCCACACGAAACGGCAGGTCGCAACGGAGCACCGTAATCCCAGAGGTACTGAAGGCTGTCGCCAGCGCAATAAGTAAAGGAGAGTTGCAATTTGCCGCAGCTGCATGCGCCAGTATCAAAGCGTCTCCAGTGTCGCCTACTGGATGGTGAATAAAGCCGCATACGGTAGGCAGCTCGGGATGCTCGTCTCTGAATGGTTCGACATTCATGCGCGGATGCGTGTGCTCCTAATAATCATGCAGACGGCGTCTACATGGATTGAGACGTATGCTCTCGAGCCGACCACATATTGAATGGTGTCATGGCCAGATAGAACGCCATTGAAGCGAATATTAAAATCTCGTCACATAGGTATTGGAGCCGTAACCGCGTGTGAGTTCAAGTCCCGGTGACCTCAAGTGGCTTCTTCGGTGCTATTTTCAACCCTGCGTTCGCACTTCGTAACCCTCAACAGGCGAGGGACAACACGCTGGGAGATTGCTCTCGTGAAGTCCGCGTCGTGCCAATTTGACGAGAAACGCCCATCCCGTGCTCTTGAAGAACTCCGCCGGATCGCGGCCACAAGGATGGAACGCCGACTTTTCGTCCAAGTAATGCAATTAGCACCCGTCAGGACTGACTCCGCGCCAGAAGCGGCAGAATTCCCAGTCGGCTTGAATGAAGCGGATGGGGGCTTGGTTCGGGTGAGTACAGATGAGACCCGCTGGGGCCGTTGCCGCATCTTGGAAGTACATCCACGCCCCGCACATTCCGGAAGACAGTTACTCACCGCCTTAGTAGACATGGGGAGGTGGCGTAGCCTCAACAAATCAGCGGTTACGTGGACAATTTGGTGAGCGACTGATTCCAGGGCTTCCGGGATCAGTTCGATTCTGTAAGCGGTTTCGCGAGCGTTCCTTTCTGCACCTTTGCTGTGTTTGCGACCGTATCCGCAGTAAATTGCCAGTCCGATGATCAGCCAAACGAGCAGCCGAAACTGTGTCCTAGCAGACAAGCTGGCGATGAGGAGCGATGAGAACAGAATGGCCATAGATCGAGTTCCGGGTGTGTTCTTCGCATGACCCAGACGTCGGCGCTGACCAACACAGAAAGCAACGCCCCTACACTAGTCATCTCACCCCAGAACGCTACCGGCACTAGAGTGGCCAAAAATGCGACAGATAAGCCTACGACGATAGAACTGATATAGGGGGTGCGGAACTTGGGATGGATCGCACTTGCCAGGGCGGCCAGAATAGCCCATCACGCGACATCGAATAGAACACACGTGATCGCGCTAACAGCATCACCAGCATCACCGTCGCCAGGCCCGTCAGTACGCCCAACTCGACGAGGAACGTTGCCCACTGCTTTTCCGTCACCCGAATACCAACTACCACCGGGTCGGGCACATTGAGCGCAGCGTACGGTACCAAGCGCGTCAGCAAAGCTGCGCATCCTGGGACACTTGAGCGACCAGCCGTTCGTCAAGCCAGTGAAGGGCATTGGCGGTGGCGACCACGTCATTCGGGCAAACGATTAGCCTCGACTTCCAGCTTAAGGTTTCGCAGGTCCCAACGACGATGCGGGGGGTGTGAGATTGAGCGTGAGCCAGGATGCGGTGCAGGAGTTTCAGATCAATCGCAGCAACTATTCTGCCGACCTTGGCGGGGCCAGCGGGGCGGCGTGAACATCGTGACCAAGTGACCGGTCGCGGACACTTGAAATGTGCAAGCCGCGAACGGCAGAACTCCAGCAACTCACCTTCCGCCGCTTTTGCCTCCGGCTTCAAGACCACTAACGCCTTGGGCACTTCTCCCCACTTCTCATCCGGTACAGGAATCACCGCGGCTTCATAGACGTCGGGATGGGCCAACAATGTCTTCTCGATTTCCAGCGATGAAAAACAAAACTCACGTTTGGTCCCCTGGTGAAGTTTCCGGCGTGGGCGGAGACGGCGCCCAACATCGCCGGCCTGGAGGGATGGGATACGGAAAAGGCGGTTCAGTTGCTGATGACAGGAAAGGACCCGAGCGGACAGCCGCCGCGTCCGCCGATGCCGCAGTACCGCATGAACCGTGGCGATGCGGCTGCGGTGGTGGCATACCTGAAGTCGTTGCAATAGCGCCCGTGGAAGAAGGGCTGCGCTACACCAATAGTCACTCGTAACCGAATTTCCAATAGCTGAAGAACCGTTCCTAACCAAGTGCTCTGAACACCTCTTTGCCCTGTCGTTGGCAATCAATCTCAGGCAGTGGCAGTTCCTCCTGGTTTTCAGCACTGCGCACGTCCCTGGCCGCAACCGCCCTACTAAAAAAGGGTACCTACAACACAATGAGAACTGCCGGGAAACGAAGAATGCGCATGACAGTTAAACCCTGGGTTGGTCCCACCTTGCCTGGCCTTCGGCTTTCAGATCGCGCAGCCATCGCGGTCACCATGATCGGTTCTGGATTCTCCGAGCGTACCGATCCGGCAGCTTTGCCTGAACAACCGGAACAATGCGATTACTCGGCCTTAAGCGCGTCAACCGGATTGACCGCGGCAGCGCGGGAAGCCGGTAAGAAGCTTGCAAGCGTTGCCGCCGTGGCCAAGATCAGAGGCACGACAGCAAAGCTCAGCGGATCGAGAGGGCTGACGCCGAACAGCAGTGCAGTCATTAGGCGCGCAACGGCGGCTGCGACTCCCAGGCCAATCACGATGCCGACTCCACTCAGAGCCAAAGCGGAGCGCACAAACATCCAGCGCAGTTCGCCCTTGTGCGCTCCGAGCGCCATGCGAATGCCGATTTCTCGCGTGCGCTGCGAGACAGCGTAGGAAATGACTCCGTAGATACCGATGAGGCTGAGTGCGAGGGCCATGGCCCCAGCGATTGCCAGCATGACGAGTGTGAACGACGTGCGGGCCATCGAGCGGCTGTAGATTTCGCCTAACGTCTGCATCGACGCCACGGGGAGGCTGCCATTCACGTGCCAGACTGCCTGCTGAACCTCGCTGCGCAGGCTCTCGGTTCCCGCGCGGCCAGTGTGCATCACGAAGGTGACGGTGCGCGCCGAATTGATCTGTCCGGCCACAAACGGGTTTGGCATCATCGCTGGCCAGTAGACGATCGCGGGCGCCGCTTCATCGACCCCGTTCTGCCGCACGTCCTCGGCCACGCCTATCACCTCCTGCCACGCCTGAGTGGGCAAAATCCGGAACCGTTTCCCGATGGCGCCCGCGGCAGACCCCCACGATTCGCGCGCCAGGTTCTCGGAGACGATGGCCACCGGCCTCAGCCCGTAGATAT
>JBPYDQ010000405.1:0-2588 GCA_051986135.1 Terriglobales bacterium
GGGGCCTTTCGAGCCCAGATCACCAGGCAGTGGCGATGGACACTCCGCCGCCGCAGTCAAAAGAGTGCTCTCACCTGGGATCGAATGAAAAAGGTGGCCGACGACTGGCTCCCAAAGCCGCGGATCCTTCACCCCTGGCCAAACCAGCGTTTCGTCGTCAGACACCCGAGGTAAGAGCCGTATGCATCAAGGTGCACGTACGGATCTGTGCGGGGGGCGCGGGGCAACTCGCGTTCCTACCGCGACACGGACCGGAATTGACCTGACACGGCTGGCGAGGGACTGGTTCATTCGATCAGGCGGAGGGGGCGGTCATTCCACCACGGCACGTTGACGGGTTTATTGAACAGGCCAGAGGCGAGCACGATTGGCAAATGGGCGCGGCGGTGGAATTTAACCCTGACTTCGCGATCTGTGACATTGACCTGGGCCTGCATATCGATGAGGTCGCGGAAGATTTGGCGAGCCTGAGCATCGCTGTAACCACGCATACGACGGGCCATGACGCGATAGAGGCAGCTCGCCAGCACCAGGAGAGCCATGTCGAAATCCACCTTGAGGCCGACGGATGAGGAGAGCGCATCGATGTGAAAGAAGCGTACCGCATCGGCGAGAGCATTTTCGATAAGCATTCGCCTGGCATAACGCAGGATGAGTTGAGCCGTGGTGGATTTTCGGTCGTTGGTCAGCAGGATGGTTGGCTGATCGTGGCCGAGATCCTTGATGAAGAACTGGCGGAAAGTGCGTTCCAGCAGGCGGACCTTCTGCTCGTGGACTTGCGGCGTGCGGTATTTGCGATTGGGGACATCGAGGTTCACGGTGCGCCAGGCGGACGGGGGCAAGTCGCTGATCTCGGCGAGTAAGTTGCGCGTGCGTCTGCGCAAGGTTATGAAGATGACGCCCTGCTGGTCGAGCCGATCGAGCTGCGGATAATTGGTAAGCTTGGAGTCGAAGACGAGATGCTGGGGCAAGCTGCCATGCCGACGTTCCCAGAACTTGATGAAGCGGAAGATCTCCTCGGCCTCCTCACCCTTGCGGATATCGGCGTTGGAGTAGCAGAAGACCTGGCTGTCGGCATCCTGGGCCAGGAAGGTGAGGATACTCGGTTGGCGGCGGCTTCGCTTGGATAAATAATGGGATTCGATGACGGGGTGCTCGCCGAAGTACGGGACGCTGTGGAAATCGAGGTTGATCGATTTGCCGGTGAGGATCGTTTCTTCGGCCAGGCGGGTGTGCCAGTTGGACAGCAGTTGCGAAACCTTCTGAGGGGTGATGCGCGAGGAATATTCGGACAGAAAGCTCCTTTTGGGCACGGTGTTGAGACCGCAGAACATCGCAAGCCCCTCGTCGGCTACCAGCGCCATCACGTGGCTCTTGCGTTCAATGGACCAAAGCTTGAGCGCCAGCGAGGCGCGCAGCGCGTGCTCGGCCGGTATCATGCGAGAGCCAGGCAGGTTTGCACTTTTTGCCAGAGCGTCCAGATTGAGGCGGATCATATCCGGAATGAACAGGAACAGGCCGCCAAGCCTGGTGGTAAACTCCCCTGTTCTGAGGACGAAGTTACGAACATCGGCAACGGCCTCCGTCGTTGGACCAACACCAACGGGGCGTTCTTCATCGAGGCGGCGCGGCAAAGGCGCAAAGCCTTCCTCGGCGAGGATTTCCCGCACCGCGGTCGTGCCGAGCGGCGTTCCTTGTTCCTTGAGCGCATGACTTATGTCGTAGATCGAGTAATTGCGCTTGCGCAGCGCCACGACAAAATCCTGGACCTTGCCCTTCTTGGGTTGCTGCTGCGGTCCGGTCCGCTTCACGGCGAAGAAGTCGGACAGTTGACCGCGGCGAAACTCGTAGCAGAGCATCCGGAACGCTGCTGGGGTATAGCCGAACCGCCGCGCAACCTCAGCCGACGCAAGCCCTTCGATGAAATAAGCCCGTAAAGCTTCGTATTGCCGCTGGCTCGGCGTCGCTGGTCGCTCGAAAAAGCGACGGCACTCGGTCAGATCCATTGACATCTGTCAGGTCAATTAGAGAACCGATAGGCACAACTAACAATGACAACTACCAGATCTTGTGTCAAGCGATATTTACGGGCAACTTCAGGCAGCACGCAAGAAGCGCCCGTTTTATCGGCTCTTTTTAAACTATTCAAAGCAGTGTGGGGAAATCAGGCGATCGCGAAACGCGCGAAAAGACACCTGCATTTTGTGTCGTAGAATCTCTATTTTGGCTGACAGAAACGGAAAATTATCGAGTCAAAAGAGTCGCTTACGGGTGTCGCCGTCAGGCGAATCTCTCTCCATGGAAAAGCAGGCTAGCGTCGGGGTCTGGACGCGGGCACTGCTGACGGCACATGTCGCCCTTCTATCCACACGCACTGGCGCTGGAATTTGCGCTGCAGCGCAAAGCCGTGATCGATGTTTTCGTTGAGCACTGCAGCGCCTGGGAGTAACCCGCAGACGCTGCAGTCATTGTTTTGAACGGGCAACTGCCTTGAGGTTCCGGACCGACTGCAGGTTCTATCGCCGGTATTCTGGCGCAGGAACTTGATTGAAGTCCGGTTCGTCCGCCCGGCAAACGAAGCTTGCGGC
>JBPYDQ010000406.1:0-3209 GCA_051986135.1 Terriglobales bacterium
AAATGTCCTCCTCTGCCCGCATTGCGCCGACCACACGCCCGACTGGCTCGACAACGCAATGCATTTCTTCCTGGGTCAATTCGCAAGATTTCGACGTGGAGAACCGTTGTTAAACGTAGTGAATAAGAGCTTGGGGTATTAGTCCTTAATGCGGATTTGCGAAGCGGAGTCAAGGATCGTGTGATAGCGCCTAGCTCTGTTTCCCACTCTTAGTCATCGAGCAAGCCAGCCGCCATCCACAACGAGGATGTGACCGTGAACGTAGTCGGCCGACGGCGAACACAGAAAAACGACAGCTCCCGCAAGATCATTCGGCTTACCCCATCGCCCGCTGGGTATGCGGTCGAGAATCTGGCCGCTGCGTACGGGATCGCCTCGCAAGGCCGCGGTATTGTCGGTTTCCATGTAGCCAGGAGCGATCGCATTCACGTTAATGCCCTTGGCAGCCCATTCGTTGGCAAGGGCTTTGGTGAGCTGGGCCACGCCTCCTTTTGCTGCGGCATAGGACGGTACAAAAACTCCGCCCTCGAAGGACAATACCGAAGCGATGTTCACGATTTTTCCGCCCTGGGCTCGCGCGAGCATGTGTTTTGCCGCCAGTTGGCACAGGCGAAAAACGGCGGTTAGATTAAGCTCGATTACTTCATCCCAGTATTCGGGAGGGAACTCCGCTGCCGCGCCGCGCCGGATGCAACCGGCATTGTTGATCAGAATCTCGAGTGAGCCGAATTCCCGAATGACGCTTTCGAAAAGATGACGGCAGGCTTCTGCCGAGCTCAATTCAACCGGAAAGAAGTGGGATTTCCTTCCGAGCTTGCGGATCTGGCCGACAATATCATTCGGGTCCGAGGCGCGGCCATGGACGGCGACGTTCGCGCCAGCTTCCGCGAGCGCGAGAGCTATCGCTGAGCCGAGACCCTTATCGGACCCGGTGACCAGCGCGTTTTTGGCCGTGAGCTCAAACCTTTCGAGGATCAAGGGGCTACCTCAGCTGGGACCCAGGCAAATTCGGCCGCAGGACAAATGACGTGTCGTACGGTTTGAGGGTGTCACGCACAGCGAGCGGCCGAGATGCAAGTTTGTCTTGCGAAATACCATTTTTTCGATGGGCAGCGGTTTTTCTCTGGCCATCACATCTCCTTGGGCGCGCCCGCCGATCTCTTCAATAACCTTTGGCCTTTATGACCATGTAATTGAGTTCCTTCGAACCTTCAAGGAGAAACTGATGCGGCGTTTTCGGCGGGATGCGGATCCAGTCTCCCGTGGTAACCTTTTGGCGAAAGCCTCCTTGAATCGTGCCGTTGCGTTTCTCGTGCGGTGCGACGGTCTCTCCGTTGACCAATGTGCCGCCGACGAGAAGCGTGGCGGAGCCCGACTGCACATAGATGACGTCCACCTGGGTCTCATGCCACTCGACCTGGCCGTCCGCGCCGCGATGAACCAAAAGGACGGCCTCGTTGGGGAAATCCCCAAGTTGCCGAACGGCGAAATGGTGAGGATCGGATGCTGCCGGTTCCATGAGGTCGTGAGTAGCTTGATTCACGGAAGCCGCCGACCAAAACCTGAATCCCTCGGGCTCCGCAGTATCGAAAGAGACGCCGAAAAGAGGAAGCAGCAGCATAGAAAGGAATCCGAGTATTCTCATTATCATTCACCTCGCAAGTATCGGTAACTGGCGTGAACAATACGTAGCGACTTTCTTTCTGTCAAATGCCTATTTCTGAAAGTTGTGCTTGCTCGCCCAAAAGCAACAAAGCCCACAAATTGAACGTATCAGGGGCCTTTTGCGAGTGCGGTAGGGAGACAAATCTGGCTTCGGGTAACAGGGCAAATCTCGGGCAGGCGTTACAATCCCAGTCCGAATCACCGCTGAGGAAATATCGCAAGGAGACAAACGAAGATGAAACGTTTCTCATTCGAATCGCGGACGGTGGTCAGAACGGCTTTCTTTCTCGCCCTGCTATTCTTTGCGATCCGTTCTTCCGCGGATGATCTGACCGGAAACTGGGTTGCGCGCAGCCCGCAACCCGATGGAACTTCCCGCGACACCTATTTGGATCTCAAGCAAATGGGCTCTCGCATCACCGGGCACATTCGTGTGACGCAGTTCTACTACAACATTGTAGAAAGCACCGGCGGCCCGGATACCTTCACTCTTACGGGAAGCATGCTGGACGGCCACAACGAGCGGCGTGTGCAATACGAAGTCAGGCGCGCGGGGGAGGAGCTGCACGTCACCACCCGTCGGCGTCCCGATTCCGAGCTTATCGAGATGGTTGCTCATCGAGCACCAGCCGGGGAGGGTGCCCTGCCTGCCCGTTTGCCATTGCCAGCGCTTCACAATGTTCCCGACAACGGCCTGGCACGCACGCCGCCCATGGGCTGGAACAGCTGGAACAAGTTTGCCGCGCGTGTCGACGATCGAGCCGTGCGCGCTATGGCCGACGCCATCGCCTCGAACGGGATGAAGGAGGCCGGCTATCAATACGTCAACATCGACGATACCTGGCAAGGGAGCCGCGACGCAGAAGGAAACATCATTCCCAATAAGAAATTTCCCGACATGAAGGGGCTTGCCGACTATGTGCACAGCAAAGGCTTGAAGATCGGCATCTATTCGTCCCCTGGATCAAAAACCTGCGCCGGGTATGAAGGCAGCTACGGCCACGAAGAACAGGATGCAAAAACCTACGCCGCATGGGGCATCGACTACCTGAAATATGACTGGTGCGATGCACGCAATCTATATGCTGACGAGGACATGCAGGCCGTCTATCAGAAAATGGGTGACGCGCTACTCAAATCAGGACGCCCGATTCTCTACAGCCTTTGCCAGTACGGGCGAGCCGAAGTCTGGAAATGGGGCGCCACGGTAGGCGGCAATGCTTGGCGAACGACCAGTGATATTCATGACAGTTGGGATTCGATGGCGAAGATCGGCTTTGCGCAGGATGGCCTGGCCCCCTTTGCGAAGCCGGGCCATTGGAACGATCCCGACATGCTTGAAATCGGCAATGGAGGCATGACGGAAGAGGAATCGAAGGTTCACATGACACTGTGGGCTGTCCTTGCCGCGCCGCTGCTCGCGGGAAACGACTTGCGAGAGATGTCGCCGGCGATCGCTGCCATCCTGCTCAACACAGAGGTTATCGCTGTCGACCAAGACAAGGAAGGAAAGCAAGGAGACCGGATCAGCAAGTCGGGAGATC
>JBPYDQ010000407.1:0-5867 GCA_051986135.1 Terriglobales bacterium
GCACTGGGCTTGCCAGATAGTTGCTGACGCAACTGTCCGCGTCGCAAGTTGGATCGAGAGCGTGCTGTTGTGCTGAGATCTGCGCGAGGGCATTCGAAGAGATGAAATTTCGGTTTCGTGTGCTCGAGTATCCGCCCCAGGGAAGGCGGTTGCTGCGATTGGCCGAATAATCGATCCCAATCGTGACTTCCCACGGGAACAGGTGCTGTATGCCCAGGTTCCACTGATAGATGTTCGCGTTCTGGGCCTCTTGTGTCCCCAAGTTGTTTGAGTTGTCGTAACCCCACATGGCAAGCTTTCCGTATGTCGATCCCTGTGGCGACGAGATGCCCAAAGGAAACGGGTTTTTCAGCGTGGCGAACTGCGTCTGATAATTGTCCGTCGTGAACAGGACTGGATCAGAAGTGCTGAAAGCCGTTCCTGGATACTGAAAGTTCGTGGCCGGACTCAGTCCATAGTAGATACCGGCGCCCCCGCGGAGAACCGTATAAGGATTGATTGACCAAGCAAAGCCGAACCGCGGTGCGATATTGTTCCGATCGGTCGGCACACTCCGTCCCAAACCACCCTGGTTAACAAACAGCGTCGTGCCCAGGAGTTCCGTAGGGGTCGTTTGCGAGGGGTTCAGCGCATTCGGCAGGTTGACGGAGACGCCCGTGCCTCCGGTGAAATTGCTGAACTGCTGGCGATTGAACCTCTCCGTGTACGGAGAACTCCACTCGTAGCGCAGACCGAGGTTGACAGTCAGCTTTGACGTCAGCTTCCAGTCGTCCTGCACGTAAAACGCCGTCTCCATCGATTTGTCTGCAACCGATGGGAGAATATTGATCAAGCTCGCTCCTCCCGCGGCGCCGAATCCCACGAGCAGGCTCGCGAACGAATTTCCTTGTGTCGTGTCGGAACTGGCGGGTGTCGAAGCCGTGATATTTTGCGGGAAATCGAAGAAGCCGGTCGGATAGTTTGGCTGCCAGAAATTGTTGAAGAACTGCCGCTGTTCGAACCCAAATTTCAACGTGTGCGCATGCTTCACCCACGACAAGGAAGAGGAGTAACTGTACAAGGTATGCGCAAATTTTGTGTCCGTGCAACACTGTGTGTACATCGATAGCCAGTTGTTGGTGCTGTCGAGCTGAATGCTTGGCATGCGCGCGACGCCGTTCGCATCCGCCAGACTTGCCGGGAAGCCCACAGTCGAGAGGCTCGGGAAAGAGGAAGTTACCGGCGCGTTCACGCGATCCACCGCGAACCGATTGGTCCACACACTTGTGGGCGTGATCGACCAATTGTATTCGATGCCGATGTTGTGAACTGTCGTCGAGGAGGTGTAGCCGTCGTTAAAGTTCGCGTTCGCCAGCACGAATGGGACGTCAAACTCCCCGTAGGACTGGCTGTACCTCACACCCAGGCGTTGCTTGTCGTTAAAGTAGTGGTCCACTTTCACGTCAAACTGATGGGAAGGTGCGTTTGTCAGCACTGAGGTTCGAAAGTTATTCAAGCCAAACTGGTCCGGCGTCACGTTCGGCTCGGGGTAAGCCTTCAACAAGGCCTGCCCGATAGGGTCGATGTACTGCTGCGGAACCATGTTGTTCGGAAACTGCGGGCGCACGCACGCCGACCCCCCGGGGGGCAAGCTGCAAAGAAAAGGGTTATAGATCGTTTGCTGCACCGGATTCCCGTTGGCATCCGCCGTGAGCGTCGAGGAAAAATCGCCGTTTCGCTCCGCGTCGGTCGGAACGGTTCCGTTCATGTTCACGGGGTCGTGCTCGCGCGTGAATTCCAGGTCCACAAAGAAAAATGTCTTCTGTTTGCGGATTGGTCCGCCTAGCGAGAAGCCATACTGGTCTCGCACGTGATCTGGCCTCGGGATTCCCTGGGCGTTGTTAAAAAAATCGTTCGCATCCAAGGAGGAGCGTTGCCCGAACCACCAGCCGCTCCCATGAAATTCGTTGCCTCCTTGTTTCAGAACCAAGTTCACTACGGTTCCGCCGTTGTTCCCGTACTCTGCGGAGAAGCTGTTGTTCTCTACCTTAAACTCCTGGACGATCTCGACCGATGGCTGGTAGTAGACGTTCGTGGTTCCGCCTTCGCCCTGCTCTGGGGCGCTCGTCAACGCGCCGTCCAGACGCACTTCTGCGGTGGCATTTCTCTGTCCGTTCGAAACAAAGTTGGTTCCGGAAGGGTAGGAGTCCTGCGTGCCGGACCCCGTTGTCTCGGTGACACCGCCGGCAAGAAAGACCAGTCCAAACATGCTGCGGTTAATCAGCGGAATGTCCCGGACATATTCGTTGGTCACGTCTGTACCAAGCGAGGCGTCCCCGGTGTCCAGCAACGGCGCCTGCTCTGTGACGGTCACGCTCTCAGACACTTTGCCCGGCGACAGACTGAAATCAAGCGTGGCCTGCTGGCTGACCGCCAGGGTCAAACCTTTTCGCTCTTGCGGCGCCATGCCAGGCGCCTCGACGCGGATCGTATAGCTCCCTGGCCGAATTCCTGTAAACACATAGATTCCTCGACTCTCGGTCGAGTATGTCATACCTACACCCGTGGTCTCATCCGTCAGGATCACCTTTGCCCCGGGGATCACCCCGCCCGAGGCATCTTTCACAACGCCGCTGAGTTGTGCCGTGTAGGTGGATTGTGCCGCGGCACGCGGCCCAAGTCCTAGGTTTGCGATGAAAGAAGCGAGAAAAAGTCCCAACCACATTCGGAAAAACCGCGATTCAAAGTGCATGCAACACCCCCTGCGCCACGAGCAAAAAAACGCCAACAGAACCGCCCACCCGCTTTCGTTTTGTTTCTTTTACTTTCTTTTTTCTTCCGTGTCAATCGCCGCCGTCCCTTGGCCTCGCCGTTTGTCTGCACTTCCGCGATTTCGCTTGGCAACGGCGGGACGCCTGTCGTTTACTAGGCCTGCTGTCTTCGCTTCCGCCGCGACTCAGGCGGTCGTTCGGCTCGCACCTGCCTAAGGAGGGCTTCGATGAGACTTGGAATTTCCTGCAAGATGCTTGCGTTCGGCTGGGTTCTCGGTGTGGCTCTGTCGCCGACATGCGCCTTTGGCCAGAAAGCTGCCGAGTGGACCTACCAGGGGGCGGAAGGGCCGAGTGCTTGGGGCAAACTCGACCCTGCGTTTGCCACCTGTGCGGTCGGGCAGAAACAGTCTCCCATCGACATCAAGAACGCCAAGAAATCGGACTTGCCGCCTCTGAAATTCGATTACAAGGCGGTTCCGCTCAACATCATCGACAACGGACACACCGTTCAGGTCAACTACGCCCCGGGTAGCACGCTCACGGTCGGCGACAAAACGTACGTACTCAAGCAATTCCATTTTCATCATCCAAGCGAGGAGCACGTCAACGGGCAAGGCTACGACATGGTGGCGCACTTGGTCCATGCCGACGCCGACGGTCATCTGGCCGTTGTTGCCGTTCTCCTGAAAAAAGGCCCGTCAAACCCCTTCTTGAATACCGTCTGGACAAATATTCCCAAAGAAAAAGAGAAGGCTGTTGACGTGCCCGGTGTATCCGTGAACGTAAACGAACTCCTCCCTGCCGACCACGGCTATTTCACCTACGCAGGCTCGCTGACCACTCCGCCCTGTTCGGAAGGTGTGACCTGGTACGTCCTGAAAAACCAATCATCGCTTTCGACCGAGCAACTTCAGGCCTTCGCCAAAATCTATCCTCTAAACGCGCGGCCCATTCAGGCATCGAATGACCGCGAAATCCTCGAGACCAGGTAAGCCGTCCGGCTGGAAGGAAGTCCCGACAATCCTGCAGTTGTTGACGCTTCGGCGCCATATCCAAGGAGGAGATTGCGAAATTGCTCGCAAATTTGAGAGGATACGCGGACAAAAGGTCTTCGTCGGTCTGAACACGACGAACAAAGGATGTGCCTTGATTCGCTCTAGCTCCACCAATCCTTCGGGAGCAGCCTAATGGCCAGTATCCTGGTCACCGATGACGACGCCACAACCCGGCTGATGGTCCGTGGTCTCCTGGAAAAAGCAGGCTATTCCGTCGCGACGGCATCGGATGGAGTGGAAGCGCTAGAAGCCTTTCAGAAAGATCGGTTCGATCTCGTGCTTCTAGACATCTGGATGCCCAAGATGAATGGCCTCGGGCTGCTGGGGCGCTTGCACGAAGAAAAATACGTCCCGAAGATCATCGTGATGACTTCCGACCGTACATCGGACACGCTGCTCGATTCTTTGCGGGGACGTGTCTACCAGTTTTTGACCAAACCCTTGGATGCCACAACGCTTCTTGCGACCGTAGAGAACGCGCTTTCCACGAGTCCTGAAGTGCCGGCCATCGAAGTCATCTCAGCAAACACGAATTGGGTCGAATTAATGGTCCCCTGTGAGCGTACCGTGGTCAGCCGTGTGCAGAGTTTCTTGATCCACATGGAAACAGGCTTGCCCGCCGACGTTTTGGAGAAGGTGGGCTATGCCTTTCGCGAGCTTCTGAACAACGCCATTGAGTGGGGCGGCCATCTCGATCCGAACTTGAAAGTCCGAGTCTCCTATATCCGCACGAAGAAGCTGCTGATGTACCGGCTCGATGACCCTGGCCCGGGCTTTAAATTGGAGGAGCTCAAACACGCGGCCATCAACAATCCAAAGGACAATCCCATGGCTCACATGCAGGAAAGGGAAGCGAGGGGCTTGCGGCCCGGCGGACTCGGCCTGCTTCTTTCAACGCAGCTTGTCGATGAACTCGTCTTCAACGAAGCGCACAACGCCGTCGTGCTCATCAAGTATCTGTGAGTCGGGTTACGTGTCTCGCACGTTTCATTTGCTCCGGTTCTTGCCCCCTCCGGTTATTGACCCTCAACTGCCCGTTCGCCCAGATGAAATCGTGCCTGCTCGCGAGGTACCCTTTCTAAACCGGGCCCCGCGTGGCCCAGCCCAGCAAACCCGATTGTGGTCTTGGAGCGCTCCGTGACCCGGACACCCTTTGCGTTTCCTGCAAGCGACCTGTTGGTGACCCTGTGTCTCGGCCTGTCTTTGGCTGGTTGCGCTTCCTCGAATTCTTCGAACACGTCCAGTGGCAATCCCCAGCCTACTCTCCTCTCCATTACCGTGCAGCCCGCGAACCAAACCGTCACCGCCGGACAGACAGCCACGTTTGCGGTCGTTGCCTCCGGAAGCATTCCCCTCACTTATCAATGGCAAAAAAGTGGCACCAACATCTCGGGAGCGACGGCAGCGAGCTATACCACTCCCGTCACTACAACCGCCGATAGCGGCGAACAGTTCCGCGTGATCGTGTCCGATTCTTCGGGTTCCGATCCGAGCAGCATTGCGACCCTAACCGTAAATCCCTCCACCACCCCCTCCGGCATCGACGTCATCACGTATCACTTCGACAACTTGCGCACAGGTCAAAACGTAAACGAGATGACCCTTACGCCGGCCAACGTGCGACAGGCGACCTTCGGTAAGCTCGGCGAATTTCCCGTTGATGGCCTCGTGGACGCACAGCCGCTGCTCCTTTCCGCTCTCGCCATTCCAGGGAAGGGCAGCAAGAACGTCCTCTATGCGGTGACCGAACACGATTCGATCTACGCGTTTGATGCCGACAGTATCAGCTCCACGGGCGGCACGATTCTTTGGCAGACAACCGCGCTTTTGTCCGCCGAAACCACGAGTGACAATCGCGGCTGCGGACAGGTTACGCCGGAAATTGGCATCACTTCCACGCCGGTGATTGATCGGTCCCGCAATGCCATGTACCTAATCGCCATGTCGAAAGACAGCAAGGGCAACTACTACCAGCGCCTTCACGCTCTTGATCTGACTACCGGGAAGGAACTGTTCGGTGGCCCGGTCGCAATTGAAGCCACCTATCCCGGCACCGGCGACA
>JBPYDQ010000408.1:0-5115 GCA_051986135.1 Terriglobales bacterium
CACGCGTGGTCCAGCAGATTTTCTCTTGGATCGGACGCGATGGCTGCAGTCTCTCAGAGGTTTGCCGTCGGCTTCACAGCGCAAGTGAACTAACTGCTACGGGCAAGCAAATCTGGTCCCGTGAGGCCGTATGGCGCGTTCTCCAGAATCCTGCCTATATGGGCCGAGCGGCATACGGGAAGACACACATGATGCCTCGGGGCAAGAACTCCCGCCTGCGCGCTGCGCGAGGCCGTCCAGCCGAGCCGTGGCGAAGTAATGCGCCAGTCCCAACCGATCCAAAGGAGTGGGTCTATGTGACCGTTCCGCCTTTGGTTGACGCGGCACTGTTTCGCGCGGCACACGCTCAACTGGAAGAAAATCGGAGCCGTGCGCGTCAGCGCCGGCCTGGCTATCTCCTCCAAGGACTCATCCGCTGCGCGAGGTGCGGATATGCCTACTACGGCAAGACGATCCGCCAATTCGGTGCAGTCCGACAAATGAAGGATTTCATCTACTACCGATGCGGAGGATCCGACGGCTATCGGTTTGGCGGAGAAGCGCGCCGCGCCCGGGCAGATCAATTCGGCAAGTCGGCTTGTGAGAATCGATCGTGGTCCCGCCCCGCACTATGGGCAGTCCATCAGCTGAGAAAGGTCCCAAAGGTCCCGGACAGAAGACTCAACAGACAGCAGCCGGTGTTTAAAGCATAAGCCTGTCAAACGGCAGAGTTACGCTTTAAATCACAAATTTTGCTCCCGCTGCCTTCCCTATTCCGAGTCCCCTATAATCGCCATGACAGTGATCGCAGCATTCTTCGCCGGAAAAAAGCCTGAACGTGCCCCTCAATCAGCTGCGAGTTGCGTCGCTCAGTCTGGTTTTCAAGAGGTTGGTGAGGTTTGGTGAATGTCGCAGAACGCAAATGAAGTCGTGCGCGAACTGTTAACGGCGGGCCGCATGAACGACGTGGTCATGTTGCTGCAAAGGCTCGACCCGTCAACGGCAGCCGATGTACTTGCGAAAGCTCCGTATGAGGATCAACGGGCGATTTTTCGCGCACTTCCCATCGATCTGGCCGCTGCCATCGTGAGCCGATTCCCTTATTACCACGAATACGTACTCCTGCACAGCCGACCGACGAAGGAGATTCGCGCCATCATTGACACCATCGATCCAAGCGAGCGGATGAGGTTCCTCGACGAACTGCCAGAGGAGGCTTGGCAACGGTTGATGGACGAACTCTCCGGGACAGCATTGGAGACGCCGATTCAGTCAGACGTCGCCCGAGCTCCAGAAGCCGCCGCCGGTCCCAGACCGGTCAAGTCTGCCGAATACATCATTGAGGCAAAAGATATCGAGAAGTGGTTTCAACAACCAGACGGGAGGCAGATCCAAGTGATCGCTCCGCTGGATATTTATGTCGAGAGTGACGCGATCATTGCTCTGCTCGGGCCATCGGGTTCGGGTAAGTCGACGCTTCTAAGAATCCTTTCAGGGCTCGCGCAACCCTCTGCTGGCACAGTGCTTTGGCATGGAAAACCCTTAGCCGAGGCCCATCCCAGCGTAGCGATTGTTTTCCAGAGCTTTGCCCTATTTCCCTGGTTGACGGTGCTGGAGAATGTGGAAGCACCGTTAGTCGCCCGCGGTGAGCAGCACAAAGCACGGCACCGTCGCGCGCTCCAGGCCCTGTCATCTGTGGGTCTCAGGGGCTTCGAAAACGCTTATCCCAAGGAGCTCTCTGGCGGCATGAAGCAGCGGGTGGGATTTGCGCGCGCACTGGCAGTAGAGCCGGAAGTGCTTTTCATGGATGAGCCGTTCTCCGCCCTCGACGTACTGACTGCCGAGAACCTGCGTGGTGAGTTGCTGGAACTCTGGCAAAAGAGACTGATTCCGACGAAGACAATCTTCCTGGTTACGCACAACATCGAGGAGGCTGTCCTACTCGCTGACCGAATCATAGTGCTTGGTACTCACCCGGCGAGGATCCGGGCTGACTTCCGCATTCCGCTGGTGCAACCGAGAGACCGCAAGTCTGCCGCGTTTCTGGTCTACGTGGACTATATCTATAAGGTCATGACACAACCGGCGCTGGAGCTAGCGCCGCCCGGAAAGGCGGAGCGCCGTGCTAAACCTCGCTATCAAATGTTGCCTCATGCAAGGCCAGGTGGGATGGCAGGTCTTCTGGAATTTCTGAACGAGCGCGGCGGGAGCGAAGATCTATACCATCTCGCAGAAGATCTCCTTATGGAGGTGGACGACCTGTTTCCAATCGTTGAGGAGGCGGTCCTGTTGGGCTTCGCCAAATCAAAGGAAGGGGACGTGGAAATTACTCCGGAAGGTAAAGCATTCGCCGAAGCAGAAATCGAAGCTCGCAAAAAGATGTTTCGCGATGCGATTCTCACGCATGTACCGTTGATGCAGCAGATTCGTACCGCGCTCGATCGAAAATCTGACGGCGCAGTACCTCTGGAATTCTTCCGTGACGTTCTGGACGAACACTTTTCGCGGGGCGAGGTCGAGGCGCAGATCGAAACGGTGTTGAACTGGGGACGTTACGCCGAATTGTTCGTCTATGATCCGGAAAACGATCGGCTGTTACGTCGTGACAGCCCGGTCCTTCACGATCTTGACCATCCGGGGGTTCCTTCGGAATGACCCCGAGAATCACGAGCCCGACAACGCCATGGGGGCTCCTTCCAAGTCGGACTTGGTCGGTCCTCGTGGATGTACCGATCTTCGCCGCGGGGCTTGCACTGTTTTATTCCATTTTGGTGCTCGCCCGATACTGGGCCAGCCCGTTTTCGCCCGAGGTGCATATCTCGAACAGCCCGGCTGCTCTTCCGGGCTACGCTCTTTATTCACTTTTGCGAATTGTGGTGGCTTATTTTCTGAGCCTGATCTTCACGCTCGTTTATGGCTATATCGCCGCCTACAACACCAAGGCGGAACGGTTCATGATCCCGCTTTTGGACATTCTTCAATCCATTCCTGTGCTTAGCTTTCTTCCGGGCGTCATGTTGGCCATGGTTTCGATGTTCCCGCGGCACCAACTTGGAATTGAGTTAGGCGCAATTCTGCTTATCTTCACCGGGCAAGTGTGGAATATGACTTTCAGCTTCTACTCCTCCCTGAAAAGCATCCCGGCGGAGATGCGGGAAGCTGCTGGGATTTACCGGTTCACACCTTGGCAGCGATTCACTCAAATGGAGCTGCCATATGCAGCTCTGGGCCTGATCTGGAATTCCATGATGTCGGTTGCGGGTGGGTGGTTCTTTTTGATGGCCTGTGAAATGTTTGTACTTGGCTCCCGTGACTTCCGCCTTCCTGGCCTGGGTTCCTATCTGCAGACGGCAGCGAGCGCCGGAGACACACACGCGATCTTGTGGGGTCTGGTTGCGATGGTGGGGGTCATTGTCTTCCTCGATCAGCTCGTCTGGCGTCCCGTGATCGCATGGGCGCAAAAGTTCAAATTCGAGCAGGTTGAATCGGCAGAAGCGCCTCGTTCACCCATTCTGACGCTGCTCCGCAAGTCGAATGCCCTGCGCCTATTGAATCAGCGCATTACTCGTCCGCTGGGCGAGCGGACCGCGTTATACTTCGCCAGACGTGCTGCAAGACCGACCGGCACGGCTTCCGGCGCCAAGATCCGAATATGGATAATGCGGGCGATAGCTGTCGTGACGGCGATCGGGATCCTCGTCGCGGTAGTCGACGCCATCAGGTTACTGGGCGGATTGACACGCCCTGACTTTCAAGCCCTGGGACTCGGGGTTGGTGCTACGTTTCTGCGTGTATTCTGCGCTCTGGCCATTGCCATCGCGTGGACGGTCCCGGTTGGGGTCAAAATCGGATTCAATCCAAGATTGGCGCGCCTCGCTCAGCCACTCGCGCAAATTGCCGCGTCCGTTCCCGCCACCGCATTATTCCCGGTGGTGCTACTGTTGCTGATACGCGTCGGCGGCGGACTCGGGGTCGGCTCAATTGTTCTTCTGCTGCTGGGAACGCAGTGGTATTTGTTGTTTAACGTGATTGCGGGAGCCATGGCCATTCCCACCGACCTAAAGGAAGCCGCCGAGATCTTTCGTTTTGGCCGGCGAGAGAAGTGGCAAAAACTCATCCTTCCAGGTATTTTTCCTTACCTGGTTACGGGCTTGGTTACAGCAGCCGGCGGAGCATGGAACGCCAGCATCGTCGCCGAGTATTTTCACCTGAATGGACAGACCATTTCGACTGTCGGCCTCGGCGCAACTATCAGTCACGCCACAGATTCGGGGAACTTTACTCTGCTACTGGCGGCGACCATCCTTATGGCTACGGTTGTCGTAACCGTCAATCGCATGCTCTGGCGACCCATGTATCGTTTGGCAGAGACGCGGTTCAGGCTGGAAGGGTGAACGGTGAGCGGTAGCTGTAGGTAGCTGGCGTTTGACCCAAGGAACCTGGGTGCGCCCTGCTTGAGAGGTCCAAGCGTTTTGTGCAATCGGATCGATCGGCGAGGAGAAGTGGTTCAAGAGTGAACAGTTATCGGCATGCGGTGCAAGTTTGGCTTTGGACTGCATCGGGAGAAACCGCCGGATGACGTACCGCGCCCTTTGAAGAACAGAACCGGGCACGAAGAGGAGAAGTTCTCGCTCCCAATCTGGTTCGGACGCAGAAATGGATTGCCTAATCTTGAATTGGTCGAGAGTTGGCGGCCTAGGATTACGAAGTTCGTTTCCAAATAACATTCTCGGCTGGCGAGCCCCCTTACTTAGCGCCACTGTTGCGTGCGGATGCTGCGAGTTCCCCCAGATCCTCGGCAACCGCTGCGTATCCCCTGCCACTCGGTGCTCGCAGCCAAGAACCGGTGACGAGGCACTATCACGCGTGCGCTGTGGAAGGCGCTGCCCGGGACCAGCAGCGGCAGATGGCCGTCTGGCCGCCGCGCAGATCCGGTTCCGACGATGATCGTTCGATGGGGCCGGCGGCGTGCAACCTGTACACCTCGAGCGGATCGCCGAGATAATAGTGATAGAGCTGGTCATTGCGAATGCGATCGAGCAGCACAGGTGCGCCGACTTTAGGTCGGCCATTCACCGCTTGTGCCCCTGCATATCAGCTCTGGCCGGTCATCAGCAGTAAGGCGCTGGAAGCTTT
>JBPYDQ010000409.1:0-3326 GCA_051986135.1 Terriglobales bacterium
ACGGCGGGAAGCTTCCCGGCGGCGGCATCGGTCGCGAACTGCGCCGACGTTAATTTTGAACGCCCACGAAGCGCCTTGATCATGTCAAAGGCATACCCGCCGTAATTTCCCCAAGGCAGACCTGCGGCGTCGAGACTTGCCGGAAGCGACGGCAGATCGAAGACAGGATTGCCGCGCGGGTCGTCGATTACCGGAGAGGCCGCGGCTATCACCATCAAGTGGTTTGGTGTGGAGGGTCCGGCCACATCGGTGAAATAGTTGTCGCACAGCGTGAATTGTTTTGCATAGGCGAAGTACGCCGGAATATCGCTTTGCAGGTATTGCTGCCGCACAGCGGTCCTATCGCGAGCGAGCCAGGCGCTGTGGCTGTGGTCAGGATCGTGCGTTGGCGGGTTCGGCGCGCGCGCCATCGTCGCGCCGTTTACCCCTGGAAAAGTGCCAAAGTAATTGTCGAAGGCGTGATTCTCTTTGAAGAGGATCACCACGTTTTGGATGAGCCCTTGGGCCGCAACCTTGGGAGGTGGCCCCGGCTGCTTGGGCGCCCCGGGTGGCTTCGGCGACCTCTTGCGAGCTTGCGGCCGCCGCTTATTCGGTCTCTTCGTCGGACTTTTGCGCGCCATATTCGTTTGAGTTCTGCGGTCGGTGAGAGTACCTCGGCGAGGTGGTGACTGTAAAGGAACGGGTCGTGGCCAACATGGGTCAGATCCCCATCAGCCGAGCGACGATAATTGCGATTTTCACACGCGCTTACAGCAGGTTGCAATGCTCGATCCGAGCGCCGGCGAGGTCGTGGAACGCCGGTTAGTACAGGAGACAGGTGAGGCGCGGGGCTTTTGCGCTTCACTCTGTGAACCCGCTCCGGTGGGCATAGAGCCACCGTGGATGTTCCTGTTCGAGAAAGCTAGTCCGGGAAGTTGGACCAGAGGAGACGGTCGAGCGGCTGACGGAGGTGCCCCGGGGGTGGGAGTGGATTCACCCCAAGTGGGTGCCACGGCCGCGACTTTTCCTTCCGGCCACGCAACTCTCCTCCTGGGCTGGCGCCGGTGCACGACGAGCGTGCGGACTGAACTCGCCAGAGTATCCGCTACGAGGAACGGGGTCCCTTGGTCAGCGACAGGTCGAGGAGGGCACGGGCTGCGAGAATGATCCGCGAACTCCGACGTCTTGGCTACCGGGTCGACCTCTTGACAGCTCAACCGACCATTCCGGCATGGCACACGGAGCTTTGTCTAGCCGCCCCATACAGTGCTTCAGAATTTGGGACAGACCCTCACCACTAATATTTCGCAGTTCGCGAGGGTGGTTGGGAAATGAGCGCGCCGGCCAACGCCTGCTTGCTGGGTAGCATAGCTGCCCTCCAAAGAGGCGAATCAAAATAAGCTTTCCCGGGGGGATCGCTTTCCCGGAACTACTTAAGGCGGGTTGGGACTAGACCCCTAGGACAATGTTCCGCGAAAAGCTGGCAGATTCTGCTCGAGAACCCGGCTTCAGTCAATCAATTTTTCGATCTGATTTCACCCGTTCGGGTGATGACAACATTCTCATGAATCGCATAGTTTCCCGAGAGGTTTACCCGATTACCCGGTGGAGGCGCACCCCGCCGAGCGGGGAGCGAAGACAAAAACGAAGTCGGCCAGAACCATCAACTAAATTTTGGGTTGAAGTGTCTGATCTTTTTCAGGCGGCGTGCATGCACCGGCGAAGTCTGGGAGAGGCAGGCAGCAACTGACTGCGGAGGAGTCTATGAGATACCTTGGAAAGCTGAGGAAAGCAGTTCTTTGTTTCGAGATTCGACCTAGGGGCGTTGTGTCGGCGCTTGCCCTGTTACTCGCCGCGCCGGGGATGTTGGCAGCCCAGTGCACGGGCCCGGGGGCACCGACCAATACGGAGACGCGCTGTGTGACGGCAATTCACATAGGTCCGAATGCGCTCACTTCGTTCGACATTAGTTGGGCCGATCCGGAGCGAGGCTTGTATTTTCTGGGCGACCGCTCCAATAAGGGCGTGGACATCATCTCCACGGCGACCAACACACTGATCGGCAGGGCAGGGGCACCGGATGACGATGAGCTGGGCAGCTTCCGCGGCATTGTTCTGAAAAACGGCGTGGTCGATAACAACCTCTCGGGCCCTGATGGAGTCGTTTCTCATGGCCGATGGCTGTATGCCGGGGACGGCGACAGCACCCTCAAGGTATTTGATATTTCTGATCCTACAAAGCCTGTCTTGAAAGCGACCTTGAAAACCGGCGGTGCGACGCGCCTTGACGAAATGGCGCTGAGCACAGACGGAACGCTGCTGCTCGCAGTAAACAACGCCGAAGATCCGCCGTTTGCCACCCTTTTTGCTGCCAACGGCGACAATGCCTTTAATTCGGTTGTTAAGATCAGAGGACCAATCGAAGTGCCAAGCGCCAATCTTCCGACAGGGTTTGGATTATCGATCGAGCAGCCGGCCTGGGATGAAAAGCGCCGGGAACGCTCCTGGGAGGATGAAGATTCGGAGGGACATACGGGTCTGTTCTACGCATCGATTCCTGTCATAGCAAACAACCCCAAAGATTGTAATTATGGCCAAAATCCGCTGGCGCCCCCGTGCAGCGGCGGCCTTTTCATCATCGATCCGGCCGATCCGAATCCAGCGGACCTTAAAGTCGTACCGCTCAACGAATGCGGACCGAACGGCCTGACGGTTGGACCGCACGATAACCTTCTGGAGGGATGCACTCCTGGGAACGATCGGACGAATACGAGTGAGTTGGTCATAAACGCCGATACGTTCCATTACGCGAACATCGGAGGCATCACCGGAGCCGACGAAGTCTGGTTCGATGGGGAAGACAACCGCTATTACACAGGCTCCAGCAGGCAGATCAGCGGGCCGGTGTTGGGCGTCATCAATGCGATAACGAACCTGTTGGTGGAGACCATTCCGCAGTCGGCCGGTTCGCATTCGGTCGCGGCGGACTCTCGTCGCAATTTCATCTATGTTCCGCAGACCGCGGCCGATGCAGGCAGCACCAGTGCCGGAATCTGCGGCACCACGACCGGATGCGTAGCTGTCTACACCGACGTTGCCAGAAAGGTTGAAAGCAACGAATGATCTAAATCCGCCCAGCCTGACGAGGGCATCTCACAATCTCTTCGAGATGCCCTCCTTCCCTAGCGCTCATTATCCCAACGACTCTTCAGGACTTGGGATGACAACGCCGGACGGCGGTTTCCTGTGTCGGTGATCTGCGAATCAGCGGAACACCAGTTGTCTGCCTTCTTGTTTCCGGTGAGATGCCAATTGGCAACTACTCCATCTTGAAGAATTGAGCGCGT
>JBPYDQ010000410.1:0-2949 GCA_051986135.1 Terriglobales bacterium
GTTACTCTGTATTATGAGCAATGGATGCGTTTGCTCGACGCCGGCAACAAGCTTCGTGAATTTCTTGAAGAAAACAAATCCAAGCTTAAGCTTAAAGATAAGTAACCTGGATGGCGAGCAGTATCTCTACCTGACGACCAGCGGCCGCCGCAGTGGTTTGCCCCGCGAAATCGAGATTTGGTTTACCTGCCGCGGAGACCGGTTTTACGTAATTGCGGAATACCCGACTTCGAATTGGGTGCAGAATCTGCAGGCCCACCCCAAGGTCAGAGTTCGCGTCGCCGGCCGGGAATTCTCAGCTAAGGCACGCATCCCATCTGTCGAAAGTGAGCGCGAACTACTGTCGGAAGTGCAATCGCTTTCGCAAGGGAAATATGGTTGGAGCGATGGTTTAGTAGTCGAAATTATTCCAGTGGCGGCAACGGCTCGACAGCCGGCAGCCTCCCGCCCTCCAGCTTTTGCCAGGGGCGGGCCGTCGCCGACGCGGGGGCTGGGAAACTTCCGGCGATAGTTATTCATGCCAGAAGACCTGCTTAGCCTCGCTCCTCCACCTGCTGACCTGCTCGTTCCCTATGGCCCTGATTCTCGCCAGTTTGGCGAACTGAGATTCGCCCAAGGCAACGCCCAAGGCGCCATCATTATGAACATTCACGGCGGATTCTGGCGTAATAGATATGACCTCGCCCATGCAGGCCACTTCTGTGCTGCGCTCAGCTCTCTAGGGTTCGCGACGTGGAATATCGAATACCGCCGTGTCGGTGACGAGGGCGGCGGCTGGCCCGGGAGCCTCGACGATGTGCGCCAAGCCTGGCACTTCATACCACAGCTCGCGAGAAAATACGAACTATCCACCAAAGTTGCGATCCTCGTCGGGCATTCTGCTGGCGCGCACCTGGCGCTTTGTCTGGCTGCTTATGAGCACTCGGTGCGAGCGGTGGTGTCACTGGCGGGGCTCGTGGACCTCGAGAGGACCTGGGAATTACATTTGAGTGGGAATGCTGCGGCGGAGTTTTTGGGGGGCTCGCCGGAAGACATTCCCCAACGCTACGCTTGCGCTGATCCTGTGAAACTTCCGATCCCCGAGGCCGAGCAATGGATCATTCACGGCGGGCAAGACACCGTCGTCCCGGCGGATTTCAGCCGTTCGTATTGTGAGGGCAAGCGAAATCGGGGGGAGGACGTTGCCTTGCTGGAAATTCTGAAAGCGGACCACTACGATCTCATAGATCCTCGCTCGCCAGCTTGGCCAGCCGTAGAGGGAGTGATTCTTCGACTGGTGAGTTGACCCGCAAACCGGCTAAGCAGTTTTTCTTAATACCAGCGCCGAATTCTTCGAGCCAAATGCGATGCAGTTGCAGATGGCATGCTCGATGGCTGCCTTCCGCCCGCGATCAGGGACATAATCCAAATCGCATTCTGGATCAGGCGCTTCAATGTTGATAGTGGGAGGAATCATTCCATGTTGTATGGTGACCAGAGTGGCTGCAACGCCCGCAGCGCCACATGCACCCTGGGGATGTCCGATCTGCGACTTTAGTGCTGACATTGGCGTTTTCGGGGCACGCTTACCGAGCGCCAGCTTCAGAGCGCGCGTCTCAATGCGATCATTCAGCTGCGTCGAAGTTCCGTGCAGGTTGACGTAACCCACGTCCTGGGGGGAGATTCCCGCTTCCTTCATGGCCAGTTCGATAGCCCGTGCCGGCTCCTCCCCGCACTCCTGCAGGCGCACCCGATGATAGGCCTCGCAGGTCGAACCGTAACCGCAGACCTCCGCCAGGACCCTGGCTCCTCTGGCTAGCGCATGCTCGAGTTCTTCGAACACAAACATCCAGGAGCCTTCAGCAAGCACGAAACCGTCGCGGTCGGCAGAGAAGGGGCGTGAGCCGCGCTCCGGCGCGTGATTCCAGGAGTCGGTCATAATTTTCATCAGGATGAAACCCTTCACGATTCCCAGTGCGATGGGCGCGTCCGCACCTCCGGTCAGCGCCACGTCAATTCGGCCGGACTGGATCTGCCGAAGCGAATATCCCATTGCATCGGTCGACGAGGTGCATCCCGTCGTGATCACGTGACTGGGACCACGCAGGCCAAAGCGCATGCTCAGCTCGCTCGATAGAGTCCCCATAACACCTGTGGGCACGCAAAACAGGCTCATCTGCTTGTATTTCTGCTGATAGAAAAGGCGGTACTGCTCCTCGGTGAACTCTTGAGAACCGCCACCAGAGCCGATAATCACGCCGATGCGGCGCCTGGTCTCGAGGGGAAGTTCAGCGGTGTCGAAACCGGCGGTGCTCATGGCCTCGGAGGCTGCGGCCACTGCCAGAGGTAACACACGCGAGACGTGTTTGCGAGTGCGTTTCTCCACCCATGCCAGCTCGTCAAAATCAGGAATCTCGCCCGCGATCTGAACCGAAATTTCGCCCACATCGAATCGAGAAATTCGCCGGACACCACTGCGCCCGGCCAGCGCCGCTTCTGCGAACGCCTGAGTTCCAACTCCGTTCGGGCTGACCGTGCCCATGCCGGTGATTACTACTCGCCTTTTCATTGAACTGGTTCCGTTCTAGACCTTGGAAATCTGTTATGGGTTTGATGAAACCGTCTCCGGATTACCCGCTCATACTCTCAAAAAAGTGTGGCTCAGAGCAAAATCTTTCGGCCTCCGCCTCTTATCGGATTAGCCAAAGGGGTGCTGCATGAGATAGTTTGCGGAGACGGCTGCCCCTGCCGCAACATCGATGCTTGACCAGCCGCTCATTCGCAGCAACTGGCTCCCGCGGCCGACAGATAAGAGGCGGAGGCCGAAAGATTTTGCTCTGAGCCACACTTTTTTGAGAGTATGAGCGGGTAACCCGGAGACGGTTTCATCAAACCCATAACAGATTTCCAAGGTCTAGAACGGAACCAGTTCAATGAAAAGGCGAGTAGTAATCACCGGCATGGGCACGG
>JBPYDQ010000411.1:0-5577 GCA_051986135.1 Terriglobales bacterium
CATTCAATTATCTGGACGCCCGCGGATATCTTACTCAGTCGGTTCTTAACTGGAATTATCTCCAGACCGAGCGAGCCACTCAGCAAAACCTTATATCGGCTCAATACAGCTACAAGGATGCACGCGAGATGGTGGTTCTCGCCGTAGGCAATGCGTATCTCGAGACCATCGCCGCTGGCGCCCGGGTTGACGCTGCCGAAGCACAGGTCACCACCGCGCAGGCCCTCTACAGCAAGGCGGCTGATCAATTGAAAGCTGGAGTCACTCCGGCGATTGATGCTTTGCGCGCCCAAGTGGAACTGCAAGCGCGGCAGCAGCAATTGATTGTCGCCCGGAACAATCTTGCCAAAGACAAGCTGGGACTGGCACGCATTATCGGGCTACCCCTGGGGCAGCAATTCTCGCTGAGCGACCAAGCTCCCTATGAACCGCTGCTCACCCCTGGACTGGAGGAGAGCCTCGAACGCGCCTATGGCTCTCGAGCCGACTATCAGGCCGCAATAGCGAAGTTTAGGGCGGCAGAGCTTTCCCGGAGGGCGGCCACCGCAAAACACTATCCAGATCTGGATTTCCAGGCTAATTACGGAGCTATTGGCGTAAGCCCGTTTCATTCCAACGGTACCTTTTTCGTGGGCGGCTCCCTGAACATACCCATTTTCGACGGCCGCCGCACCCACGCCGACGTCCTCGAAGCAGAGGCCATCCTGCGGCAGAACCAGCAACAGGTGGACAACTTGCGTGGGCAAATTGACAACGAGGTGCGGACCGCTATGTTGGATCTGAACGCCGCCGCCGAGCAAGTCCAAGTGGCCCGTAGCTCGCTGGATTTGGCTCAGCAGACGCTCACCCAGGCGCAGGACCGGTTCGTGGCCGGTGTCGCCGACAACTTGGAAGTCATCCAAGCCCAGGAAGCCTTAGCCACGGCCAATGAGAATTATATTTCCAGCCTTTATGCGCATAACATTGCCAAGGTGGAGTATGCCAGGGCCATCGGCTTCGCCGAACAAGGCGTCAAACAGTACTTGAAAGGCAAGTAATTGTCATGGATCAACCCTCAGGAACGATGCGGGTCGCACCCACCGAGCATCCGGTTTCCGAGCCCGAACCGGAGACGCCTGCTCCCCCATCGCGCCCAACATTTCGCGAACGCCGCCGATCGGCTCTGGGCAATCCACGCGTCAAATTGTTTCTTATTATTGCGGCGGTTGTGGTCCTGGTGGGCAGCATTTTTCTTTGGCGCTACTTCAGCAGCTACGAATCCACCGATAATGCGCAGATTGATGGGCACATAAATTCTTTCAGCGCACGCGTTTCAGGACACGTGATCAAGCTGAATGTTCAGGACAATCAGTATGTGCAGGCGGGCATGGTGCTGGTGGAAATCGATCCCACCGACTACGAGACCAAGTTGCAGCAGGCCAAAGCCGCATATGCCAATGCCCTAGCCGAGGCGCAGGCCGCGCAGGTCAATGTCCCAGTTACCAGCGTTACCACCACCGGCCAACTCAATACGGCGCAAGCCGATGTAGCCAGCGCGCGCGCCGGGGTGGCTGCTGCGAGTCAACAATTTGACGCGGCTAGGGCTGCGCTGCTGCAGGCGGAAGCGAACAACAACAAAGCCCAGAGCGATCTGGTCCGCTATAAGTTGCTGGTTGGCAAGCAGGAAATCTCCAGGCAACAATACGATCAGGCACTGGCCGCTGCCCAGGCCGGAGCAGCGAGTGTGGATGCGGCCAAAGCCAACGTCAATCTGGCGCAGCAACAGATCATTCAGGCCAAAGGAAAGCTGGAAGGCGCGCAGGCGGATTTGCGAACCGCGGCCACCGCTCCCAAGCAGGTGCAGATGATCCGCTCTCGCGCCATGTCGGCGCAGGCGACCGTGGATCTGAGACGAGCCGAGATGCGGCAGGCGGAATTGAATCTGACCTATACCAAGGTGGTTGCCCCGGTGAGCGGTCAAGTAAGCGCTCGCACCGTCGAAGTTGGACAGAATATTGTTGCTAATCAGGAACTGATGAAACTGGTTCCCCTCGAGGATCTCTGGGTGACTGCCAACTACAAGGAAAACCAGCTCAAGAATATGCGCGCCGGGCAACCGGTCACAGTCCACGTCGATGCCATGGACCGGGACTATAAAGCCCATGTGAACAGCATTGCCGGCGCCAGCGGCGCCCGTTTCAGCCTGTTTCCTCCGGAAAATGCAACCGGAAATTTTGTCAAAGTGGTACAGCGCATTCCGGTCAAAATTGATTTCGATGCGGGTGAACTCAAAGGTCATGAGCTCCGGCCAGGAATGTCGGTCGAGACCAAGGTTTGGGTCAGCCGATAAGCGCTGCTAAAATCCCGCTGAGGACCCGTCATGTTTCGAATTATCGCAATCGAACGCGAGTACGGATGCGGCGGGGGTGTCATCGCGCAAAAACTTGCCGACACACTCGGCTGGAAGATCTGGGACCACCTGCTTACCGAGGAAATCGCCAGACTCGCCGATGTCGATTGTTCGGCAGTGGAGAGGCGTGGTGAAAGGCTGGATAGTCGGTTCTACCGCCTAGCTAAGGTGTTCTGGCGGGGTAGTTATGAGCGATCCATACCCCTCGATGACGACAAATTCTTTGATGCTGATTGTCTGGTCTCGATGATGGAAAGGATCGCTGGCAAAATCGCGGGCGAAGGCAATGCCGTCGTGATTGGCCGAGGGGCGCCTTATTTCCTTCAGGACCGCGAAGATACTTTTCGTGTATTTCTTTACGCTCCTCGCGACGAGAAGCTGCGGCGCCTGATGGCGGCTGGACAGACGCTCCAGGACGCGGAGGAGATGGTCGACAGCATAGACAGCGAACGCGTCGCTTTTTGCCGGCACTATTTCTCTTCCGACTGGCCGAGGCGCTCTCTCTATCACACGATGATCAACACCAATATCGGGGATGAGTACGTGATCACGATGATCTTAGACACCATGTGCCTACTGGATGCAAGCATGAGGGGGAAATCCCGGACTTTCCGCGGTGTGCGCCAGCTATAAAAAATTGGGCAGGCGCTCGACTGCTGCCCGCTCACCAACCGAAGTTCGTCAATAATGGGAAGTTCGCTAGGTTGCGGGGTTGGGACCTCACTTTCGTCGGAACTTACCTCCGGCGCATCCACAGGCTGGACGGCCACACACGCTCGATATCCAAGGCCGGCACAAACCGGCCCTTTTCGCGAGACATGCGGCGGCAGGTGGTCTTCCAACGGGGCAAAGCTTCGTCCAGGAGCTCGCGATGGCTCAATGCCATGGCGCTGCTACCCCATAGGAGCTCGTACTCGGGGTTAAAAGTCAGGAAGGCCTGCAGGAGATACTGCTCCGACCAAAAACACAGGTTCCGATAAATAAACTCGCGGGGATAATCATGCGGCAAGAAAATGTCGTGTACGTGGACGAGAACTCCTCGACGGAGCCGGGGCAGAATTTCAAGGTATTCCCTGACCACATCGCTGCCTATGGCGACCACATGACTGGAATCGAGGAACAAGATGTCCCCTTCGCCGAGCGATTCGAACAATTCGAGGCTTACTTCCTGTATCGATTTCGGAACGACCAACGCGTTATCGTAGAAATTTGCGGCGCCGCGCTCGAGAAACGGATCAACGGTGATTAACTCACCTTTGTGCCCGGTTTCGTGGTGGTTACTTTCCAGCGCCGCAGCCAGGACGCGGCTGCTGTATCCCCCACCCACCTCGATAATGCGCGAAGGCTTTTTGCTGCGAACCACCGAGTATGCCATCTCCGCGTCCACGGTTTCATAGAAACCGTTGTTGTAGTGGTAGCGTCCGGTCCCGTCTTCGGCATCGGCAAAGTTGCACTCTTCCAAGTATGGCCCAGCAGTCTCCCATAAGAACACGACTTGGCGGTCTAAACTTAAATCCATCCCGGCGGGGACGAAATCGCGAAGCCAGTGCCGCGCCGTGAGGGAGCTGATGTCAGGAACCGGCCAATAGAACCGGCCAATAGTAGTGGTTGGGAACTACACTGACACCCATGCGCTGCAAGCTGCGGAACGCCTGTAATGCAAGCCACAGTAGAGCCTCACTGTGACGTAAACTTCTGGCGGCGGAAAACAGCGCATCCCTGAGCGGCGAAGCATGACTCCGGTCGGCGGCCATATGCCTTTCCAGCCCGAGTTGGCGGAGGACGGTATTACTGGGTACTGCCATTCCGTCACTAGGATGGCAGAGGGTGCGAATTGGTGGGACGAACGACCGGAAGAAAGCAGTGTTAGTCAGCGTTCGTGACCAGGAACACGGGCGCTGGTTCCTTTGCCGTATGACGAACGCCTGAAGGGTCGCTGACTTTATCTGCGCATGGGCTTGGGCGCACTCTGGGGCGCCTGCGAGGCCGCGGATATGGTCGCCGACAGTACGTCCTTGGCCGACTGCGGCAGCTTGTTGGCGTTAGCCAGCATCAGGCTGACTTGCCATAGCTGCGGAGCAGTCAATGTGTTCTGAAACCCGGGCATGCCGGTCATCCGGATTCCGTTTTGTACCTTCCAGAAACTTTCCTGCGGCGGATCATCGGTCACGCCGGTGCCTTCCATCAGCTTAGGGGGCTGGGGAAACATGCCCTTGGCGATCGGTGTCTGGTCCTGTCCCGGCAGTCCGTGGCAGACGGCACAATGCTGCTTGTAAACCTGCGCGCCCGCTACCAAGTTTGCTTCGTCCCAGGACAGCGGGACATCCTTCGGCATCTCTCTATTGATATGCGCGTGCAGTGCTCCTTTGGCGAACCGCTTTTCAAAGGGCATGGGCCGGGCTGATGTGGCGACCGGAGCGAAGCCATACATGAAATATGCGTAGACTCCCCCAAACACGACGGCCACCCCGACAATGATGCCAACAACGAACTTGGTCACTTGCGTTCTCCTGGACGAGGGGATGGATAACTCGGCAACATTCTCTCATCACCGACTGATTTTTCGTAATTTCTTAAAGATTTTTCAGGATTCTTTAATTTCGCTGGGCCGTTTGCGGCTGGTGATCCGAGGTTCCGTTCGTCGGCTCTGAGGGCTAGGGAGGTGGCCCTAGGCGAATATTTTTGAGGCTACTTTGCGCTGACGTCGTTACCGCCGGAGGCTGGCTCACCATCCTGAAGATCGCTGCCGGCAGACTCAAGAGATCCGCTTCCTCTCCTCTCTTCCATCCAAGCTACCGTGTTCTGACTTTTACGTAGGTGGGCTTACCTCCGACTGAACCCACCCGCTCTTCTCTTCGTCTTTTCTTTCTTTTTCTCGTGCTGGGCATGCCGACGGCTCAATATCCCCGGCAAAGCATGAATGATGGAATCACACAGTGAAGGAGTAGCAAACCACACTAGCTCCGTTGCGGCATGCGCGCGATGGACCCGCGGAGGCTTTGGGGAGAAGGTGGGGGCTGTGTTCCAGTGTTTTCGACTTTCACCCCGTGAAACACCAGCTAGCATCGCGGCCAAGAACCGTTAGCCTCATCGACGGCAACGCTCCGATGTGCACTGTTCAGAATAGGTTGTAAAAAAAATGGCGGCTGCCGCTGGTCAGGTGCTCTGAATTCGAGGCGCGACAACGA
>JBPYDQ010000412.1:0-4522 GCA_051986135.1 Terriglobales bacterium
CGAAGTCGAGAAGAGTGAACGGCCCCATGGGATACCCGCATCCGAGCTTCATGGCGTTGTCGATGTCGGGAATCGAGCCGACACCCTCTTCATAGGCACGAATTGCATCCAACAAATAGGGAACCAACAAACGATTCACGATGAATCCCGTCTTATCGCTGGTTCGGACTGGCACCTTACCCAATTTCTTACCAAACTCGTACCCGCTTTCGTAAACGTCAGGGGCGGTCGCGATGGTCCGTACCACTTCGACCAACTTCATCAGCGGGACGGGATTGAAGAAGTGCATGCCGATGACACGCTCAGGGCGCTTGGTGGCAGACAGCAATTCGGTTACGGAAATCGAAGAGGTGTTGGTGGCAAAAATGGCGTCTTTCTTCACGATGGGGTCGAGAGAGGCGAACAGCTGTTTCTTCTCGGCGGCATTCTCAATAATTGCCTCAATGACAATGTCGCAGTAGGCAAGGTCCTGCTTATTGGTGGTGCCTTTCAGTCGAGCGCGGACGGCCGCGGGGTCTTCTTTGAGGCTCCCTTTTTCGGCGAATTTTGCCAGCGACTTCTCGATGCCGGCAAAACCCTTATCCAGAAACCTCTGCTCCATTTCAAGGACAGTAACCTCGAATCCGGCAGTGGCGCTTACCTGTGTTATGCCGGACCCCATGAGGCCGCAACCCACAACGCCTACTTTCTTGATTTGCATCTCAGGTCCTTTTCACACAAAGGACACAGCGGATCACGAAGGACACCTGCAACCTTGTGTGGCTGATCTTATTTACACCGGTTCTTGGAGGCTTTCGACGATAACCGCGATGCCTTGGCCACCTCCGATACAGGCGGTTGCGAGGCCATGTTTCTTGTTTCTGCGTTTCAGTTCGTAAAGCAGGGTGATCACCAGGCGCGTTCCGGTTGCGCCCAGAGGGTGCCCAAGCGCGATCGCGCCGCCGTTGACGTTTACCTTTTCGCGATCCAGCCCAAGCTCCTTCTCGACAGCGAGATATTGTGCGGCAAAGGCTTCATTCACCTCAATTAAATCGAGGTCGTCGAGACTGAGGCCGGCTCTCTCGAGAGCTATCTTGGTTGCAGGAACTGGGCCGCGGCCCATGATTCTTGGATCTACTCCGGCAATCCCCCAGGCGACTAGGCGGCCCAAGGGCTTGAGATTGCGCTTAAGGGCGTTCTCCATGGACATCAGCACGACGGCGGCCCCGCCGTCGACGATGCCGCTGGCATTTCCGGCGGTGACGGTGCCGTTCTTGCCGAACGCGGGCTTCAGTTTAGCCAGACCTTCCAGGGTCGTCTCCGGCCTGCGATGGTCATCTTCGGTGAACATCTCGCCGGTGGGCGTGCCAATTCTGTTCTTCAGCGGTACGGGAGTGAGCTCCTGCCGGAGACGGCAGGCGCGGTAGGCGTCGTCGGCGCAGCGCTGGGAGCGTAGAGCGAACTCATCCTGCATCTCGCGAGTGATGCCCTGCTGCTCCCCGTAAAGTTCCGCCGTGTTGGCCATGTACAAGCCGCAGTATGTGTCGAGCAGGGCAACCATCAGCGAGTCTTCCAGCTTGCCTTCTCCCAAAGGTAAACCCCAGCGCGCACCGCGGATCACGTGCGGGGCTTGCGACATGGATTCCATGCCGCCGGCGAGCACGACGTTCGCCTCGCCGCACGCAATCATTTGAGCTCCACTGACGATGGCTTGCATGCCGGAACCGCACAGGCGATTGACCGTCAAGGCCGGAGTCTCGACGGGCAGGCCAGCCTTGAGAGCCACATGCCGGGCACCATAGAGAGCATCTCCCGAAGTTTGTTGGGCGTTGCCGAAGACGGCGTGATCGAAATCTTGGGGTTCCAGCCCGGCACGCTCGATGGCCGCCTTGCTCGCCACCGCTCCCAGCTCCATGGCCGTGAAGTCGCGCAATTTGCCGCAATAGCGGCCCATTGGCGTGCGCGCGCCGCTTACGATTGCAATGTCACCTGGTTTCAACATGTGAGCCTGGATTCGAGAAGAGATCTGGACGGAACAACCAACAAAGTAGTCTAGCAGTTTCCACTTTTGGGTTTCTAGTTACGGTGGAGACAAGGTGACGCGAGTGGGTCAAACTTCAAGTGCCCGCACAAGCCATTTGGGTTCGGATTCTCCGATCAGCGGGCTGTGATTCTGCTTGCATTGTTCGTGCACCTCGAGGCGGAAGGTGCGGTGCGCGATTTTCACCATTCTTTACGGCCCGCGCACATTACCGAAGCTCGGGACGAAGGCGAGCGCAGCCAGCTTCTGTTGATGGAGCCGACGCTCCCACTCTTCGCGCTGGCCGGCGCCAGACCTGAGTGCGACTTCCCAAGTGTCAGCGTAGACAACGGCCCCGATCAGCTTTTTCCACTCATTGGCCGCAGCATCATTACGCGGTTCGGCATGGCCAGGGAGGAGCGCGTCCCAGCTTGATCGGCCGGCCAGGGTGGTGCTCCAGGAGTGAATACTCTCAAAACTTCGGCAACCGACACGCCATTTTTGACCTGGCCAGAAAGCAGCACCCCGCCATCCTTCCAGGAGAAGGCAGCGAACTCGGGCGAGTTCGTGGGCAGGCTGGCTGACTCGGGCGGGTGTCTCGGAAACCGTTCTAAGCCCTGAAAAGAGCTCGGATTGCGCCTCGTTTCCGCCTATGATACCGTCCCTTTGAACTTTCAATCCAATCGAAGAGGCACTCATGGTCGGAATCGTCATTCTGGTCATCCTCATTGTCATCGCCTTCATTGTGATTGCGATGTACAACAGCCTGGTCAAGCTAAAGGTGCGCTGCGACTCGGCGTGGTCCGATATCGACGTGCAGCTGAAGCGTCGTCACGACCTCATTCCGAATCTCGTGGAGACCGTCAAAGGCTATGCCGCTCACGAGAAAGGAACTTTTGAAAATATCGCCAAATTCCGCTCCCAGGCCATGCAAGCGACGACACCCGCCGATAGAGCCGCCGCCGAAAATCAACTCACCGGCGCTTTGAAGAGCCTCTTTGCCGTTGCGGAAAACTATCCGCAATTGAAAGCTTCGGAAGAATTCACGCAACTGCAAGGTTCGCTCGCTCAGACCGAGGACGCGATCCAGAACGCACGCCGTTATTACAACGCGGTAGTGCGTGACTTGAACACGAAGATCCAGTCGTTCCCGACCAACATTCTGGCAAACATGGCAGGATTCCAGCAGCGCCAGTTCTTTGAAGCAGAGACCACCGACCGTGCCCCCGTGGCCGTGAAATTCTAAACAATGAGCCGACGGACTGGCCGCGTCTCGTCCACCCTAGGGTTGGCTTTTTTTCTTCTCCTCGGTCCAGCCTCGTTATCGGCAAGATCCTGGCGCATATCCGATTTTCATAGCACCATCGCCGTCAGCCCCGACGGCTCACTTGCCGTTTCCGAGCGCATCACATTCGAGTTCGAAGGGGAATGGCATGGCATCGAGCGCACCATTCCCATCGAATACCCTGGCCCGCGCGGAACCAACTACACCTTGTTCCTCAGGGTCACCCGTGTCGCTGACGAAAACGGCAACAATCTCAGATATGAGTCCCATACTTCCAACGGCTATCGTCTACTTAAGATTTACATCCCCAATGCCGTCGACGCGACCCGCACCGTACGGATTGATTACTTCGTTCGGAACGCCATACGATTTTTCGACAACTACGATGAGCTTTACTGGAATGTAGCTGGCAACGACTGGCCTGTTCCGATTGACAGTGCCTCGGCGTTTGTCCGCTTCCCCGACAACGCCGCCGGCTCACTTCGAGCGCAAGCCTTCACTGGAACTTATGGTTCCACCCAGCAACAGGCCACCGCCAAGGTAGCGGGCGCCGAAGTTTCCTTTGAGACCACCACTGCGCTTCCGATGCGAGGCGGGCTCACCATCGATATTTATATTCCGAAAGGAATTCTGAGCGAGCCCAGCGCCCTAACCCGCTTCGGCTGGTTCATAGCGGGCAATCCAGTTATCTTCCTGCCGTTCTGGACGCTAGCCGTGATGTTCGTTTTATGGTGGTACAAGGGCCGAGATCCCGACCCCGGTCAGTCGATCGCTCCGATGTATGAGCCCCCCGCGGGGATCACTCCCGCCGAAGCTGGCACCCTGATCGACGACACCATTCATCCGCGCGACATCACCTCCACTCTGGTGGACTTGGCAGTACGTGGCTTCATCAAAATCGAAGAAGTAAACGAGCCCGGGCTCGTCTTTCACCACAAGGACTACGTTCTGCATCTCGTCATGCCCCGTCGCAATTGGACCGGCCTCGCTCCTCACGAACAAGTGATGCTGGAAAATATATTCGTAGGGGAAACTGACTCTACCCGCCTCTCCAGCTTGAAAAATCATTTCTACACCGCCCTGCCCATCGTTCGCGAAGACATTATGTCCGCCTTGCGCCGCAAAGGCATGTACTTGCTGGATCCCGAATCGGCCAATGTGTACAGCTTCATGGCAATCATCCTTATAGTGGCCCCCTTCGCGGCGGCGCAGTTCTTTGGCGCCGCCGATTTCTTCAG
>JBPYDQ010000413.1:0-2510 GCA_051986135.1 Terriglobales bacterium
TCCTGATTCCCTAATTTCCGAGTCCCGCAGTCTGCGCGGGGACAAAGAAGCTCTCTTCTGGCGAGGCAATCCCTCGGGAGGGAGCTGAGCAATCGCGAGTTTTTCATCCAGCGACGGAAACAAAAGAACCCGGCTTTTGCGAGGGTATTCAAAGCATTGCCGGCCGGGTGTCTCGACTATCGGGCTCACACGCGGTCGCGTTCAGCCGGAGAACTGGCCGCGCTGTTAGTTTCCGCCAACAGAGCTGCATTCAACTTTGCGAAAGCCGGGAGAGTCTGAACAGCGATTTGCGCTGGCAGGAGCGGGCAGGTTTTGGCAATCGGGACCAGAAGATATCGACTTACGAACCGGGTGATCTCACCCTACATGAAGAGGCGCGCCGTCTGAGTACAAATCCGGCACCCCATGAGAGACCCTCTTGCCATGGGGCAAAGGGAGTAGGCGAGATTCGGTGCGTCGCAACAGCTCCGCCTGTACATCTCCACCGCCGTCGGCGGCGCGTCGAGGAACCCGGTTCTTGCCGCGAGAGGGATCCGCAGCCGGCTCCATCAGCTCACGCAGCACGTCCGCCACATTGCTTTGTGCACGGCGGAGTGGCGCTGACGATGGAATCCGCCCGTGAGGAATGGAATTGAAAGCCGCCATCGTCATCATGTTGGTGGTCGTTCCATAGCCGGTGCCGGTCGCCAGGCAAATCAGGGAGACATCCGCCTGGACCTGCAGATCCATGATCTCGTCGCCTGGGCAATCGACAATCAGCGCCGCAATGATCTCCTCTTGGACCAGTACGCGTGACCAGTACGCGCCCACCGAGATCGCACCCAGGCTCAGTGACCACAGCAACGTTATGGGCAATATCGATGCCGATCCGCTGGGGCTCGGGATTGGTTAGCCTCCCTATTGAAGAGGGAAAATTCGGTGCTCTCGCTCAAGTGCGGCCTATTTTGGGCCTTAAGGCAGGTCCGCGTGGAGCAATACATTGATTCCGGGATTGAGGCAACAATCTAGCGGAGTCACTGATATAGAAGTGGATAAACAACGCGACGTTATTTTTGGGCCCGATACACGTCGAAGCCTTCGAAAAGGAAAAGGAGTGCGACACATGCAGCGCAAAGCAGTGCGACACATGCAGCGCAAATCAACCGCACCGAAACGGAGGAGGACGAGTTCGCAAGCGCCACGAAGACACGCACGGCGCGCCGCCGCCCGGACAAGAACCACTCGTCCCAGTAGGCGCAGAGCCCGGACAACCAGGCGCAAGGCCCGGACAACCACCGAACAACGCATGATTAAGCGCTGGGACGAGGAACGATGAGCAATGGCCGCTCATGCAGAAACTCTCCCTGGAGGTTTCAGAGCAAAAACGGCTTCGCCATAGTTGCGCCAGGCGGATGCTGCACCTATTTTCGCGACACCAAGAATTAAATAAGACTTGAATGCCCGTCGATGACGACGTAACCAATCGCGCGAGCCCGTTTCGATGGAACCACCTTGCCGCGGGAAAGGGGCATACATTTGACGCTATCCTAGCCGAACACGAATGCTGGCTTTCCTTCCTCTGGACTTTTGCAGCGGGCCAGTCTGCGTCGCAGAGGCCGTAGCGGGATACGAAACGGCTCAAACAGGTGCGATCCTAGTTTGAGTCATCGCTGATGGATCGGCTTTTCTTGCTGCCCGTCGTTTCGTCGCCCGTTTGGTCCACATTGATTTCTGTCGAGTGCCTCCCGATCCCAAAGCTCGGCCAAGCGCGGTGAGCAGAACTCCGAATGCAAAAAGAGCCGGGAATTCGAATCACCCTGGAGCAACAAGAGAAGTCGGTTCGGTGATTTCGGCCGAATTTGTTGGTTTCGATCGCCGGCTGGGTGGCTTCGTGATCGATTTTCTCAGTTATTAAGCCTGGGCGATTTTCAGTATTGGCGCGGTTACCTATGGTTGCCGACCCTGTGAATCGCCATCCGCCAGCGGCAGCCATACTTGAAAGAGCGTATCGCCAGGCTTCGAGCTGACCTGGATACTGCCACGGTGCTTTTTCACGATCCGCAGAGCCGTGTCAAGTCCTAGCCCCGTACCCTGCCCAACCCCCTTGGTGGTGAAGAAAGGTTCAAAAATGTGAGGCTCTATGTCAGGCGGAATTCCGGGACCGTCGTCTCCGATCTCCACGACCACGCAATTGTCGTCGCGATAAGTGCGGACGCGCAGTTCGCCTTTGCCACACATAGCGTCGATGGCGTTGTCAATAATATTGGTCCACACCTGATTCAGTTCGCTTCCGAATGAATTCACGAGCAGCGGTACGCGCTGGTAGTCGCGCCGGACCAAGACGCCCCGTTTGAGCTTATGGGTCAGGATGGTAAGCGTCGTTTCCAAGCTTCTCACCACGTCAACGTTTTGCACGGGAGTCTGGTCCATATATGTGTATTCCTTGATGGCACGGACCAAGTCAGATATTCGCGATGTCCCGCTTTCGATTTCGTTGAGCAAGCTCGCGATTTCAACCGACGCGGCGATCC
>JBPYDQ010000414.1:0-4023 GCA_051986135.1 Terriglobales bacterium
GGTCGGACGAGACAACAAAATCTTTGCGATTCCATGGAGGATCACCTCCGCCAGAAGCCTGCGATTCTATCAGAATGGGGGCACGCGAGACGGTCGGTCCTTGCATCACAGACCGCAATAACGCTACACCGAGGTGTAGTCGGCCCGACGCCACATGTCAATTCGATGTCGAGACTAAAATCATTTCTCTTCGTTGCTCTTATTCCACTGAAAAACATTCCGAAGGCCAAGGTGGGTACCCCACAATCACCAGCGCCAGTCCTTCTTCTAGATAGCTGTCTTGGTCGTTTGCGGCCCTCGTCGTCCCAATCGCTCCACTCGCGTTTGACGTCGCGCGTGAGAAATTCTCTGCCCTCGTTTTCTTTTGTGTAATGGTGATCTGCAAGCCCTGTCCCTCGGACGTCGGCTTGCAGGACTGCGTCGCCTTGCTGAATTCGAAACCCGTCAACCGCGAGCAATTCAACTTGCCAAACTTGACGCCCGAAAGGTGTATGAAGAAGTTTGCGACGCGATTCGGGTGCTGTTCTTGCCGTATGGAGTGACAGCCATGATAACGGGACGCGGCCCCACAGCCGCCGGCCTGTACGGGTTCGCGAACGGACGCACACCATCATGCATCGGTGCCGCAAGATCACGCTACAGAGTCATTGAGGGCATGGCGATTTAGGTCGAAACGTATCACGGCACCGATGGTGCGTATCGGATTCGTCTAAGTGCACGCCGAAGTTCTAAGTGCGCGGGACAGGTCTGATCATCGCGGCCATGGCCATGCCCGCGGCGCTCCAGCTCACGATCCACCCCGCGGCGTGCGCAAGGGTGTAATTCGTAGGGAAACCGTACCAATTCCAGTACGGAATCTCGTAGATCACCGCGGCAAAAAGCGAGATCGCTACCACCAGGCCTGTTCGTGTCGAGAAAGTCGTGGCGCCCGCCGTCATCGCAAGCACTAGGCCGAGGAGCAAAGCTCCCACCATGCCAGTCAGGAATTGCACAGCGAGTAATTTGCCCAAGGCCAATTCTGCCCCGCCGGGATGATAAATCAGGATGCCAGTCGGTCCTGCTTTGTACTTCCGGAGATAGGCCGCTTGGCTGGGCTGTTGCTTCGACCCTGCCGGGACGGCATCCATCCCCGGGAAGAAATAGAGTCCCGGCGAGTGGATTGAGCCTCGCATCGCGGAGAGCACGGCATCCTCGTCCGGAAGGCTCTGTATCCCAATTTGTCCCAAGCCGCTGGCCATGTGCCAGAGGGAACTTACAAAAAAAACGACAATCGTGCCCACCACGACGCCCAGAATGACTCTTTTTATCACGCGGTCCTCCCGATTATTATTTCTTTGAATTCTGTGCCAGCTTTCCTCGCCGCGCGATCGCGGCTTTGAACAGAGATTTCAACGCGGCACTCTCGAAGTCCGCCTGCTCTTGAGCTTGAGGTGGCGGTGCAATTTGCCAGTGCCTTCCAGAAGTTTTGCCGGATCGTCGAGTTCCATTCTGTAAGCAATGCCTAAATTCACTCCAGCTCTAGCGGGCATGCGCATGCAGACCATCTCGGCGGATTTCGGACCGTAGCCGTAGCCGATGATTCGCGCTTGGCGTCAACCTGTTCCGAGATTTCGGGCATCGTCTTAAAGACAAAAGAGCGAGCTGCCAAAGGGCAGGTTGCGCACTTCTGGCCTGCGGGGCGGAAAGGTCAGCCACCTCCTTGTGTGCAAGCTTTGTATTCATATTCTGCTACGCCGGTTCGCTACTTGGAGGAGATCGCGAATTGGTTTCCGTCCTGGTCTTTGAATACTGCGGCCGTGCCCCAGGCCTCCGTTTTTGGCTCCATTACAAAACCCACGCCCTTGCTTTTCAGCAGCTTCGCCGTAGCGTACACATCATCGCTCCAGAACGTGACCGGCTGAGGGCTACCGATGTAACTCTCCTGCCAGTCCGCGGTGAAAAGCACCAATTTGGACTCGCTGCCGGGAAGCCCCAGCTCAATCCAGCGTTGTTTTTCATCGAATGGCTGGTCAGTCAGGATGCGGAAGCCAAGCTTTTCAGTATAGAACCTGACAGCTTCCTTCTGATTGCGGACCGGCACGGTAACAAACTTGATTCCACGGATCATGCAATCCTCCTGCAGGTCGGGGGAGAGTATGGGGCAGCAATCTTGAAAAGGAAATCACGCAGTGTCTGCTATAGTGGTAATCACCATAGCGGTCACGATGCCGTCATGATGCTAGATGACTACGTTGTAGGCACCCTCATGCGCGACTTGGTCGGCCACGACCACCAACCGACCAGTTTTCTCATCTATCTGTGGTTCAGTCACGAAACAGCCCGTAGCCGCCGCGAGCGGGTCCCCGTCAGCTACCAAACCATTGCGGACTCAGTGGGCGTCTCCAAGACCGCCGCGCAGACCAGTGTGCGTTGGCTGGTTCGCAGGAAGTTGATTGAAGTGAAGAGGAACTCGCCGACCGCGGTACCGACATACCGCGTTCTGCGTCCCTGGCTAGATTGACTGCGCTTTCATCCTCAATAACAGACGGCGAGCGCTTCGATACGAGTGACAAGCGGCCATCGACTTATTTCCCTGTGCCTGCTTCCCAAACTTGCGCTGGTTCGCCCGAACTTATTCGGTGGATCAAAACGAATGGCAAGGACCGATTGCGAGGGCGTGGTGGCCCGCCAAAAAAGCCATTTTCGGAGTGAAGAACCCAAGGACTGGAGAGTCCGTGTTAACCCCGGCGTCCAGCCCGCCGCCTAAGAATAACGATGCGAAAGCCATGAACACACTCCGCCGCAATGTGGCCCGAACGTTTCTCGTGTTGTTGGCTTCGTGGCCGATACGTCTGACAGCCTGGCAATAAACCACTCGCGCGCTGCCCCAAACGCTTGCCCATTCCATTCAATCACGTAATACCCTACCCTAGAACACGCGGTAAACACCGGGTAAATCATCAGCAGCCCAAGGCCAACAGGCAGCCAATGATTCGCGCCACCGGCGACAACGACGTTGGCAGGGAAGCTATCGCCGGGTAGCCGGCTTCTTCACAAAGCGGTACACAAACCGCAGCAGGCATAGAGGAACCGCAATGGTGCCGACAACCAGCGTGACGGCAATCAGGTGTAACAGCATGAGGGTGGTATCTCCTGAGGCAAAGATACCTGCTCAGTTTTTTTGCCCCTATAGTACGAAGGTTTTGCGGTATGCCTTGCGGTAAGCGGCGGCAAGCCCGCGAATCATTGGCATCCCTACGCAAAATTTCTCCACGATGAAAGCGGACTTCAGGCGGTTCCGTCCCGAGCGCCGCAAATCACTGTCTTCCGCAAAACGGCCCAAAATATAGTGCGCCCACGATCAGTGTCGACAGCTACTCCATCTTTGTTGATGTGCATCTGGGGCTCACTCTGGCCGGAGTTCTTGCGTCCCGATTGCAACCCAGGAACGCATCCCACCTTGCCCTGATTGCGTGCGAGCAGCAAGTCATCGAGGTTTCTGCCTAGCGAGAAGGCTTGCATTTGCTGTAATGTCGCGTCATCAACGACCGGTGATACGGTCCGCTCGAGATAGGAGCAGTCATATGCCACCGCATCCCACGACTCCGATTGTTCCCGTGGTCTCTAAGCCAGGAGTTCTTAATCGCCTCCTGGAGAGTCTATCGATCTTCACCATGGTGATGACCATTCCCCAGGTTCTCACCATCTGGGTCAGTCACCGGGCGGCAGGAATATCGATGCTGTCGTGGGGCGCGTACCTCGGCTCCGCGGTCGTATGGTTTTTCTACGGATTACAGAAGCGTGACAAGAACATCTACTTGGCATGCATAGGTTGGATCTTCCTCGACAGCGCCGTGCTCGTTGGGGCTTTGATGTACCGGTGAGAATCTCTTGCCATTGAAGCAAATACGGCCAGCCGAACCGCAGAGTATATGGCCTTTTAGCGGGCCATGGAGTCTGCGGGCCCACCGAGCAAACGGCTTTTTACCGATCCATTCGCAATTCACTTTCTGCAGCCTTCGCTCCGAAGAGCCGTTACGTTGT
>JBPYDQ010000415.1:0-4768 GCA_051986135.1 Terriglobales bacterium
GTGAAGGGGTTTTGGATGCTGTTGCCGTAATCGAGCATGGGATTCAGGCTGTCCATTATGCTGAAACCGCGCTCGCTATCGTTCTCATCAAGTAAATGCGACCAGCTGAAACCAGCTGAAACCGTGAGGCCGTGAGTAAGCCGCTCCTCCAGCGAAGCTTGCAGGGCGTTATAGTTTGAGAGCAAACCATCCGTGTACCACAGGATTTGTCCAAGATATGGAAACTGGCCGTAGTACGGTCGTCGAGTGAGCTCGGCTTCGCTCCCAGGGGCACTGCCCGTGTTAGTGGCGCCCGGCGCCGGCTGGTTTATGTCCAGTGGCACACCCAAATGACTGCCATGAGACCCGATGTACTCCAGAGTTCCAGAGAGATTGTTCGTAAAGGCGCGCTGTACGGCGAGGTTCCAGGTAGTAACGTAAGCCCAGTTGAAATTCGGGTTCACGCCCTGAATGGAACAGGGTGGGGGATTTTGTGGGTTTCCCACAGGATCCACGGGTAACGTCGCGTTAACCGAACCTAGGCCATTCCCGCATTGCAGGGCGCTGGCGCCGACGGTTCTGAACACCGGCGTATTCGCAGCCCAGTTCAGTTGACTTGCGGTAAGTGACGCTGTACCGGTTGCGATATTTCCGGGACTTGGAAGCGCGGTGCCGTTTTGGCTCACTAGCGTCCATCCCGTTGGCATGGCGTTCAGCCTTGCGTTGTCCGACATAAAAGCACTGATAGCAACCGCAGTATTGTAGACCACGCTAGCCCCGGCCCGAACGATGGTCGTGCCTTTCCCCGTCACATCCCACGCGAAGCCCAGGCGCGGTCCTAGATCCGGGTGAGTCTTATAAAGCTGCGTGCCATTCGCCGCCTGTGTGAACCCGGTTGGAGTGCTCGGATCGAAATTCCCCAGCAAGTTGTTGGCCTCTCCATAAGGCGACGCATACTCGAGGCGAAGGCCGAGATTTAGGGTCAACCTCGGGACAATGCGCCAATCATCCTGAGCAAAGATGGCAAATCGGCTTTGCGTAAGATTGCGGGTATCGTTTCCGATTTGAATGCTCCCCACAGAGGGAATGCCAGCCAGGAAATCTTCGAGGGGAGTGGCCCCAGGGTAGTTGACGGGAGCGACATTGCCAAACCGAAGGATGCCAGTTGTATTATTGTGATCACCCCCCGTGAAGCTAATCCGGTCGATTTCGGCGCCGAACTTGAACTCGTGCTTGCCACGGGCATAAGAGAGAGAGTCCACACCGTGCCAGACCCCAAAGAGTACTCCTTGACCCGCGTTGGAGCCCATTAGGGTAAATCCATTGATGGTAAGTTGCGGAAAGCCGCACCAAGGCGAAGGGGGGGTCGCACCTGAGGTGAAGCCGAATTGAGAAGCGTAGTTCGGTGCGCCTCCCTGCACGCACTCGTCGACAAACTGTGGAACGTCCTCCCTGTCGTACCCAAACCTGGCCTCATTCACGACACTGGAATTCGGTGTCCACACCCATACGGTTCGGACCACTTGCGACCTGTTTCTAGTCAAGAAGCGCCAGTAGGGTGTTAATGCAGGGGCTGACGCGTTAATGATGTGGCCACGACTGAAGAAATATTCACCATTTAAAGAGTTGCGATCATTGAGGTGGTAGTCAAGCTTAGCAAGCTCGTTGTCGGAGCTAGCCTCATCGACTGGTTGTATTGGCACTGTCGTTGAGTTCGTAGAATTGAAAAATAATCCATTCGCCGGGTTACACACGCCCGCTGCGCTACAGCCAGCCATGTTTAAGCTCAATTGGCTGAGCGGCACGCCATGAGCGTTCAGATCCGCGATGGCATCTGGGAAGCTGCCGGCGGTCCCCGCCCCGGGAACGGCCGTTGGAATCTGTACAAAGGTCGGCGAACCTACATCGGCGCGCTGACCCTCGTAACTGTCAAAGTAAAACAGTTTATCTTTTTTGATCGCACCTCCAATAGAACCGCCGAATTGCTCAAGGTTGTCAAGCGCTTTTGGTAACCCAGGAGTGAGAAAGGGGTTCCGCGCATCCATTGCGTCATCCCGGCCATAAGCGAAAGCGGTACCGTGGATGTTATTCGTCCCCGATTTCAATCCCACATTCACTTCTGCGCCCGGTTTCCAGCCGTATTCCGCCTTCGGAGACTCCACCAAATTGACTTCCTGAATGGAGTCGATCGGCAGGATGGATATCTCGTCAAACATTTGCTGGCCGCCGACAATGGGGCCGTTGGCGCTCCATTCGTTGAAATCTTCTATGCCGTCAAACTGCCAGGAGTTGTTGTCTGATCGGTTGCCATTAACATACAAATCCAGGCCATTCGCTTTTACTCCCGGCTGGTAAGCAATCATCTTTTCATACTCGCGGCCGTTTAAAGGCAACTGCGCGATGGGCTGGGCCTCGATCGTCGTACTGAGCTGCGAGTTGCTCGTTTGTATCATCGGTATCTCCGAGGTCACAGTGATGGCCTGGGTTTGCTCGCCGGGCTGAAGCGTGATGTCCACTCGAAAATCCTGTCCGACACCCAGCACCACATTCTCTCGGTCGACTGTTCTGAACCCTTTGGCCTCAACACGTACCGTGTAAGTGCTCGGAAGGAGGCTTGGTGCCGAATACTCCCCAGCGCTTCCTGTGGTCAAAGTTCTAGAGACCCCTCTGGCCACGTCTGTAATTGTAACGGTGGCACCTGCAATGACGCCGCCGCTTTGATCGGTGACGGTTCCCAAAAGATGGCCCAAATTTACCTGGGCGAAAACTGGGAAGCAGAGCAGCAACGTCGTGAGACCAACGCAAAAGATCCGGAAAGAGATCGTTCGACCGAACCCAAGTAATTCTTCGTGACCAAAGCGCAGCATTGTTCCCCCCCTCGCTGGTTAGATCAGAGATTCCATCACTCCCCAGGGCCATTAAGCGTTGGAGTAAGTCCTTTAATCGAGCCCTCCTATCACCTTTTTTTTTCAGTGTCAAACGTTAATCGCCCTCGTCCACACCAATTAGTGATGTTTTGAGATGGGGTTGTGAATTGTGGTGCTGCTCAGAAAGTTCTAGTAGAGTCGCTTAGCCGAGTGCCTGGTGCGGAAGGACGTGTTGTAGACGCCCTCCTAGTCCACAATTTGAGGACTGGCCTCCTGTAGCCCGAACCGAAGCGCATCCGCTGCGAAGATCTCGGTGATAGCAGAGGACAAGAAGAGCGCTGCGGCTGAGTCGATTGCGGCGACTGATGCCGCGGCGATTCCAACCCCTCGTTCGTCACTGTGACTCCCGGCGATGGTTGAACATAGCTCGCGGTGATCACCGCTGGTTCGGAATTGTTCGTCGCCGTCAGCTTGTGAGTTAGCCTGCAGTTGCCTCACTTGCGCCTGCAGTTCTCGCACCAAGCCTTGCAGCTCCCAAACTTGCTTAGCCAGATCGGGTACACTGCTGCAAGATGGGCTCGTTCCCACACTTCTTGGCTGCGAACGTTGCTGGCCATCGCAAGCGTGAGGGAAACTGCGATTAAGTGAGCGATCGCCCGTGGTTTTCGCTTGTTTCCTCTGTCGAAAGAAGTGCTATCGGTCATGTGGTCGGTCCTCCCTCTCTAGGGAAATCTTCCGGTTCGGGCGGGCGAGTGATATGTCAGCGTCGAAACCTCATTATCCATGTTCGTCGTGAGACAGAGACGGATCGTGAAATCGATACCCTACCCATGGCTCGGTGAGGATGTAAGTTGGATTTTCGGGATCGCTCTCGATTTTCTTACGAAGCATTCGAACGTACGATCGCAAATACTCCAGTTCACCACCATATTCAGGACCCCAGATCGACCGAAGCAATTTTACGTGGGTTAATGGAAAACCGGCATTCTTCATCATAAATGCAAGGAGATCGAATTCTTTAGGAGTAAGGTGTACTTCCTCATTGTCGCGCCAAAAAAGTCGGCGCTCGAAATCGATCTTGAGGTTTCCTATTTCGCGCACAGCTGGTTCGGCTGGAGCCTGGGCGCTGGTCCGCCTAAGAACGGCTCGAACGCGTGCTGTGAGTTCCCGCAGTTTAAAGGGTTTCGTAACGTAGTCGTCCGCCCCTGCTTCTAAGCCGCGAACCTTGTCCTCATCGAACTCCCGGACAGTCAGCATAATGATGCCGGCGTGAGGGGCGGCCTTCGAATGCGTCGACACGCCTCAATGCCGCCAATTCCCGGCATGTTGATGTCGAGTAAGACCAGATCAAAGGAATGATCCTGAACCATTGCCAAAGCTTCTTCGCCATTCCTTGCTTCTTCAACGGCGAACCTGCTGGCGGCCAACGAAGTACGAAGCGTTTTTCGCAGAGACGCTTCGTCGTCGACGATTAATATCTTATTTTGCTGTGACAATGCGGTTCGGTGCTTCTTTCACAAGAGGTATTTTCAGGCAGAACGTAACTTTATCCTTCTGTTGGCCCTGGGGTTCCAGATCGAGTGCACCGCCGTGAGCCATGGCGATTTTTCGAGCGACGTAAAGTCCCAAACCAGAACCTGAAGTGGTGCTCGACACTCCCGCTCCTCTATAAAAGCGGTCGAAAATCCGAGTGCGCTCATTATAAGGAATGGCACTGCCAGTATTCGATACCCTTACGGCAACGGAGTCGTCTTGCCGTTCGACGGCAATCGTTATGCTAGAACCCGGAGCCGAATACTTGCATGCGTTCTCAACTAACTGACTCAATGCAATTCTGAGTAACTGTGGATCCGCCTGTACTTCGACTGCTCCTTCCGAAGCTTCGAACAGAATTTGTCTGTCGTCCGAACGCCCCGAAAATT